>CAMLNY010000014.1 GCA_946481405.1 uncultured Brevundimonas sp.
CGGCCGCGTCGTCGGCGCGACGGGCGGGGTCAGCCGAATGCTGCTGCTGACCGACGTGGCCAGCCGGACGCCCGTCCTGATCGACCGCACCGACGCCCGCGCCATGCTGACCGGCGACGGGTCGGGCAATCCGCGTCTGGAGTTCGTGCGCGGCGAGAACTCGGTCCAGGCCGGCGACCGCATCCTGACCTCCGGCGACGGCGGCGGCTTCCCGCGCGGCCTGCCCATCGGTGTCGCCGCGCGCGGCATCGACGGTTCGTGGCGGGTCAAGCTGTTCAGCGACCGGGGGGCAATCGACTATGTCCGCGTGCTGCTGTTTCAGGACTTCGGCCAGCTTGTCTCGCCCGACGCCCTGAACGCCCCGCCGCTGGCCGGTCTGGCCGCCGCTCCGGCGCCGACGGCCGAGACGGCCGCGGCCGCTCGCGACGCCGCCGCCCGTCGGGACCGCGCCGCCACGGCAGCCGCGTCCGCCGCGACGCCGACGGCGCCCACAACCCCGGCCGCCACGCCGGCTCCGGCGACCACCGAGTGAGACGGCCGGTCGCCATGCGGGTCGTCGGCTCCTGGGAGCTGGTGGTCCGGCCCGCGCTTCTCGTCATCGCCGTGACCGTTCTTCTGGCGACGCCGGTCGAGCTGTTCGGTCTGAAGTTGCCGGAGCCGGTCCTGCCGCTGGTGCTGGCCTTCGCCTGGCCGCTTATCCGTCCCTCGATGGTCGCGCCGGCCGTGCTGTTCGGGCTGGGCCTGTTCCTCGACATGTTCTGGGGCGGGACGCTGGGCCTGTGGCCCCTGTGCCTGCTGGCGGTCTACGCCGTCGTTCTGGCCTCGCGGAACCTGCTGGCCGGGCAGGAGACCCAGGTCCTGTTCGTCTGGTACGCGGTCTGCGCTCTGGGCGCCTTTGTTGTGGCGTATCTGATCGTCACACTGGATGCGGGCCGGGCGCCCAGCCTGCTTTCGCTGGTGGGCCAGATCGTTCCGACCCTGCTACTTTTCCCTGCGGCCGACTGGCTGATCCAGCGGTTCGACGACGGCGACGTGCGGTTCCGATGAGCGGCGAACCTTCGATCTTCTTCTCCGACGTGAACGAGCGGCAAGGCTCGTTCTTGCGCCGCACCTTCGTGGTCGGCGGGCTGACGGCGCTGGGCGCGACGGCCCTGACCGTCCGGCTGGCCCAGCTGCAGGTGGTTCAGGCGCAGGAGTACTCGACCCTCGCCAGCCAGAACCAGTTCAACTTCCGTCTGGTCCCGCCGCCGCGTGGCCTGATCAAGGACCGCAACGGGGTCGTCATCGCCGGCAACCGACCGAGCTTCCGGGTTCTGGTCGTGCGCGACGAGACCAAGGATCTGGACCAGACGCTGGATCTGCTGGGCCGTCTGTTGCCCGACACCGTCGATCGCCGCCGGGCGATCATACGCG
Source organism: uncultured Brevundimonas sp. (assembly GCA_946481405.1). Next base: position 1,414 of record CAMLNY010000014.1, read on the forward strand.
ACGTCAACGCCGCCCCGCGCTTCAGCCCCGTTCCGGTCAAGAGCGACCTGACCTGGGAGGAGTTCGCCAAGGTCAATCTGTATGCGCCGGAGCTTCCGGGCGTCATGGCCGATATGAACGAGGCCCGCTACTACCCCTTCACCGGCGCCTTCGCCCACGTGATCGGCTACGTGGCCAAGGTCTCGGACCGGGACATCAAGGCGATCCGCGACAAGGGCGAGGAGCCGCCCCAGATCCTGTTCAACCCGGGCTTCCGCATCGGCCGGTCGGGGGTGGAGAAGGCGCTGGACACCGACCTGCGTGGCGAGGCCGGCGGCAATCGGGTCGAGGTCGACGCCCGCGGCCGCGTGGTGGCCGAGGACGTGGGCGGCTCACGCCCCGCCGTCCAGGGCAAGGAAGTGCTGCTGACCCTGGACGCCGACGTCCAGAACCGGGCGCTGGAGGTGTTCGGCGACGAGTCCGGGGCCTGTGTCGTCATCGACGTCCGCAACGGCGACATCCTGTGCATGATGTCGGCGCCGTCGTTCGATCCGAACCTGTTCGTGGCGGGCGTTCCGACGCGGACCTATCGCGCGCTCGCCGACTATGAGCGCAAGCCCCTGCTGGACAAGACCATCGGCGGCACCTTCCCGCCGGGCTCGACCTTCAAGCCGGCGGTGGCCCTGGCCCTGCTGGAGGCGGGGGTCGATCCGGCCAGCCGCGTGGTCTGCAACGGCGTGTTCCGCACCGGTCAGCGTTGCTGGGGCCGTCACGGCTCGCAGGACATGCACAACGCGATCAAGAACTCCTGCGACATCTACTTCTACACCATGTGCAATCGCGCGGGCGTGGACGGGATCAAGGACACGGCGGTCAAGCTGGGCTTTGAACAGACCTTCGACATCGGCGTCGACAACCAGAAGAAGGGGCTGCTGCCGTCCACGGCCTGGAAGCGCGAGACCTTCCCGCGCGACCCCGTCTGGCATCCGGGAGAAACCACCTCGGTCGCCATCGGTCAGGGGGCGGTCACCGTCACGGCCTTGCAGCTCGCCGTCTACACTGCCCGCCTCGCCAACGGCAGGAAGGCGATCCAGCCGCGCCTGATCAAGTCGGTCGGCGGGGTCGAGCGGCCTTCGGGCGGCGAGGTCCCCGACCTGCCGTTCTCCGACGCCCACCTCGATATCGTCCGGGGCGGGATGATCGCCGTGGCCAACGACACGTCGGGCACCGCCTATCGCCAATCCCAGCTGGGCCTCGGCGACATCCAGATGGCCGGCAAGACCGGTACGGCCCAGACCCGAAACTATGGCTCGGGCAGCCGCCGGTCGAACATCTGGGCCCAGAAGGACCACAACCTGTTCATCGCCTTCGCTCCGGTCGATGCGCCGCGCTACGCCGTGGCGGTCATCATCGAGCACGGCGGCCGGGGCGGTGGCACCGCCGGCGCGCCGCGCGCCCGCGAGGTCATGCGCACCGTCCTGCTGAAGGATCCGGAGATGCGCGAGCGGATTACCCGCCCGCCGCCGCCCGAAGCCACCGGTCCACAGATCGACGAGGGCGAGATCGGCGCCGCGCCGGAGCCCGCCGTCGCGCCGCCCGCGCCGACCCAGGCTCCCGCCGCTCCGCGCCCGACCAGCGGTCCACGTCCCTATCTGTCGGAGCCCCAATGACCGCTTCGGCCCTGACCCGTCCCGGCGAGCGCGACCGTCTGCCGGTCAAGCTGACCCAGATCGACTGGCGTTTCGCCGCCCTGCTGTGCGTCGTCGGCGGCATGGGCGGAGCGATGATGTATTCGGTGGCCGGCGGCTCGTGGGAGCCGTGGGCCTTCAACCACGTGGTCCGCTTCGGCGTCTGCCTGGTGATGATGCTGGGCTTGTCGCTGGTGCCGCTGCGCTGGTGGTTCGCCTCGGCCTACCCCGTTTATGCGGTGGCCCTGCTGCTGCTGGTAGCAGTGGAGGTGGCCGGGGATACGCGCATGGGCGCGACCCGCTGGCTGGAGATCGGGCCGATCAGCTTCCAGCCGTCCGAGATCATGAAGATCGGGGTCGTGCTGGCCCTGGCCCGCTACTATCACGGCGCTTCGGCCAAGGATGCGCGGCTGAGCTGGAAGCTGATCTATCCGGTCGGGATCATCGCGGCGCCCTTCCTGCTGGTCGCGCACCAGCCGGATCTGGGCACGGCCATGCTGATCGGCCTGACCGGCGCCGCCATGATGTTCATCGCCGGTCTGGACTGGAAGGTGATCGCCGGGGTCACCATTCCGGCGGCCGTGGCCATCCCGTTCTACGTCATGTTCGGCATGCACGAGTACCAGCGGCACCGGGTGCTGACCTTCCTGTCGCCCGAGAGCGACCCGTCGGGCACCGGCTATCACATCACCCAGTCCAAGATCGCGCTGGGTTCGGGCGGCCTGCTGGGCAAGGGCTACGGGCTGGGCAGCCAGAGCCAGCTGGAGTTCCTGCCCGAGAAACAGACCGACTTCGTCTTCGCGGCGGTATCGGAGGAGTTCGGCTTCGTCGGCTCCTTCTCAATCCTGCTCTGCTATGTGGCGATCATCCTGATCGCCTTCCGGATCGCGTCGCTGTCACACAGCCATTTCGGCCGGATGGCCTCAGCGGGCGTGACCTCGACCTTCGCCCTCTATGTCCTGATCAACGGAGCGATGGTGATGGGTCTGGCGCCGGTCGTCGGCGTGCCCATGCCGCTGCTCAGCTATGGCGGCACCGTGATGCTGACGGTGATGATCGGCTTCGGTCTGGTCATGGCGACGCGCGTGCACCGCTACACCGAACTGCCCAAGGGCCACGGCCTGATCTGATCAGTCCGCGGCGGCGCGGGCGGTCTTCAGCTTCGCCAGCAGAGCTTTGCGCGCCTTGTCGTGGCCGGCGGTCAGGGCTTCACGTTCGTGATCCAGCTTCGCCTGACGCTCATCCAGCGCCGCGGCTTCATCCGCCTGATCGGCGTCGAGGGTTTCCAGTTCGGCTTCCAGCGCCTTGACGCGGGCCTTGGCCCTGGCGTTCGACGGCTTCGGCTTGCGCTTTTCGGCCTTGCCGACATCGACCGCCAGACCCCGTGAGATCACCGCGCCGGGGGAGGCGAGGGCGGCGTCGCGGTCCGGGCCGTCCTGGGCCTCGCGCGCCAGTCCGGTCTTGAACAGGTCCTGATCGACGCCCCAGGCCTCCAGCGCCTTCGGGCGCGAGGACGCGGCCACCGTGAAGGCGTGAAACCCGTCCGACCAGGTGAAGACCTTGAACTTGGCCGCCATCCCGCGCTTACGCATGGGGGCGAGCGCGGGTTCCGCCTAGAGCGACGCCGCCCAGTCCGTGCCGCGCACCAGGCTGTCGACGATGCCGGGCTCGGTCGAGGCGTGGCCCGCGTCGGGGACGATGTCCAGCTTCGCCTCCGGGAAGGCGCGGTGCAGGGCCCAGGCGCTGGCGATCGGCGTCACCACGTCGAACCGGCCCTGGGCGATCCAGGTCGGGATGTGGCGAATGCGGCCGATGTTCTTCAGCAGCCAGCCTTCCTCGGGGAAGAAGCCGCCGTTGACGAAGTACCAGCACTCGATCCGGGCGAAGGCGACTGCGAAGGCCGGCTCGGCGAACTTGTCCGGACGGGCGGCGGGGCCTTCGACGCTGACCGTTTCGCCTTCCCAGCTGGACCAGGCGACGGCGCAGCGTTCGCGCTCTTCCTGATCCGCACCGGTCAGCCGCTTGTAGTAGGCGCCCATCAGGTCGTGACGCTCATCTTCCGGAATGGGGGCGACGAACCGCTCCCACGCGTCCGGGAAGATCATCGACGCGCCTTCCTGATAGAACCAGTGCAGTTCCTTCCTGGTCAGCAGGAAGATGCCGCGCAGGATCAGGGCCGTGACCCGCTCCGGATGGGTGATGGCGTAGGCCATCGACAGGGTCGAACCCCAGGACCCGCCGAAGACCGTCCACTTGTCGATGCCGCAGCGCTCACGCAGCCGCTCGATGTCGTCGATCAGCGTCCAGGTGGTGTTGTCTTCCAGCGAGGCGTTCGGCCGCGACTGGCCGCATCCGCGTTGGTCGAACAGGACGATCCGGTAGATGGCCGGGTCGAAATAGCGGCGCATGCCCGGATTGATCGCCCCGCCGGGACCGCCGTGCAGCACGAGAACCGGGCGGCCCTGAGGATTGCCGCACTCCTCGTAGTAGATTTCGTGGGCGCTGTCGGTCTGCATCCATCCGGACGCGAAGGGCTCGAGCTCGGGGTAAAGCTCGCGTCGGGGCGTCTCGGTCACGGGAAAGGCCATACGGTGGTCGGAGCTTTCAGCTAGGGGATCAGGCGTTTACGGATTGTGACCGAAACGCGGCAAAGGCCAACACCAGCCAGCCGGCGATCATCAGAACGCCGCCGATCGGACCGACGGCGCCGAGCGCGGGCAGGCTGAGCAGGCCCAGGAACGACAGGGCCAGACAGAAGAGCAGCCCGCCGATCGAGCCCAGCCAGCCGGCGAGGGCCGGAAGCCGGCCGCCGGCCGGGATGACAGAGCAGACGAGGGCCAGAAGGGCGTGGGTCAGCTGGTAGGACGCGCCGGTGGTCAGCAGGGATTTGATCTGCGGACCCGCGCCATGAGCGGCGAAGGCGCCCACGGCCACGGCCATCGCGCCGTTGAAAGCCGCGAAGACGGCCAGGTTCCGATTCCAGATCATGGGACGAACCTAGACCACGGAATCGGCGCCGTCTGCTATCGGTTCGCAAATGAACGCCGCCCGCCGCATGGCTCTGCAGTATGTGTTGCTCTTCGGCGCCAACGGGGTGAGCCTGCCGTTCGCGGGACTGTGGTTTCGGGCGCAGGGATTCACGGGAGCCGAGATCGGCGTCCTTCTGGCCGCGCCCATGCTGGCCCGTCTGATCACCGGACCCCTGATCGCCGTCTGGGCCGACGGCTTCCGCAGACGTCGGTCGCCAATCGCCATTCTGGGCGTCGTGTTGGGTCTGGGCTACGCCGGAGCCGGTCTGGCGGAGGGCGTCTGGCTGCAGGGGGCGCTGTGGTTCGTGGCCGCCACGGCCATGGCGGGTCTGATCCCGCTCAGCGACGTGCTCTCGCTTCAGGTCGCGCGACGGCACGGCTTCGATTTCGCCTGGCCACGGGGGTGCGGGTCGGCGGCCTTCGTGGCGGCCAACGTGGTGATGGGGGCGATCCTGACGCGCGGGTCGGTGGACTGGATCATCGTCTGGATCGCCACGGCGGGGGCTCTGGTCGCCCTGACGGCGGCGACCCTCTTGCCCAGCGATCCGGTGACCGAGGGGCCGAAGGTCGCGGGACGGGAGCGGTTCGCGGGTCTGGCCCGGCTGGCCGTCGAGCCCGTCTTCATGACCGCTGTTCTGGCCATCGGCGCGGTGCAGGCGACCCACGCCTTCTACTACGGCTTCTCCACCATCGCCTGGAAGGCTCAGGGCATCAGCGAGACCATGACCGGCCTGCTCTGGGCGGTGTCTGTGGTGGTCGAGATAGGCTTCATGTGGTGGATCGAGCCGTGGCGGAAACGGCGCGGGATCGGGCCCGGCGCCATCCTGATGCTGGGCGGGATCGCAGCCGTGGTGCGCTGGACGGTGCTGGCCTTCGCGCCGCCGCTCTGGGCCCTGTGGCCACTGCAGGCGCTGCATGCCCTGACCTTCGCGGCGACCTATCTGGCGGGGGTGCAGATCATCGAGAGGCTGGCGCCGCCCGGAGGCCATACGGCCGCCCAGACGCTGAACTCCGTCATGGCGGCAGGGGTGCTGATCGGGCTTGCGACCCTCGCGTCGGGACCGCTGTACGACCGGGTCGGGGTGTCGGGCTATCTGGCAATGGCCGCGCTGGCCGCGATCGGTCTGGGGTTCGGCTGGCGTCTGCGCGGCACAGGCGGGATCAGCTGAAGCGGGCGCGGGGCAGGGGCGACAGGTGGCGCGCCATGGCGGCGGCCGCGGTCTGTACCCCCAGGCGCAGCTGTTCGCCCTCCAGCGAGGCTGGAGCCCGCAGCAGGCCGACCGACGGCGCGTCGGCGTTGTCAGGCAAGGCCGTCAGGACGCGATAGAGCAGATACGAGCCGACATCCTCCTCGCTGTCCGAGGTGGCGTCGGCGGTCAGGCCCGCCTCATTCAGCGCACGGACCATTTCGGCGACCGGCGCCGTGGCGCGGGCCAGGCCCGGGCCGGTCTGCGACAGCTTTTTGCCGCCGGTCAGGGCGCGGTTCTCGGCCCGCATCTGGATGCGGAAGCCGTCGCTCTTGCGGGTTCGGCCGACCAGGAGGACGGCGCGGCCGACGGCGCCGCCGGCCCACCAGCAGCACCGCGCGACAGTCGGCATGATCGAGTTCGCCGGTGATCAATCCGGCCAGATCGGCGGGCTCGCCCGGACCGACGGGGCGGAGACGCGCCCCCGGCGGGGTCAGGCCGTCGCCGCTTTCCAGCGCCTGCCACAAAGGATCGGACGGCTCGTAGACACAGACGACTATGGCGGGCCTGCGGTCCGGCTGATTCTCGGCGATGGTGTCGAGCATGGACCCTGCTAGGCGTGTGACAACGTCGTGACAGTCCCGCAACGGTGTCCGCAACGGGATGATCCCGTCAAGCCAAAAGGAGCGGTGGGGAACTTTCCTCCGGTCGATTCATGTTTCAGGCGAGATCGCCGACCGCCGCATCCAGCAACATGAACGCGCGACCGGCGTCGGTGGCCAGGGCTCCCAGAACGGCGGTCGGCCCGCCACGCGCCTCGTCGCCCAGACGATGGGCGTAGGTGCGGACGTAGCGTTCGGCGTCGCCGCGCAGCTCGGGATCGCTCATGACGCGGCGCGAGACGCTGCGGACGGCGGCGGGGGCCACGCGGCGGACGATCTGGCGCGCCCGGTCCGGATCGCGGTCGGCGAAGGCGGCGGCGGCCTCTTCCACGCGCGAGCGCGGCAGCAGGGCGTTGGGATCGACGCCCATGCGGCGGATGGCGGACGTGATCCGGTCGGTCAGGGCGCCGTCGTCGGCGGCGACCGGCATGACCGGGGTGTCCAGATCCAGCGGCGCCTCGCCCGGGCCATCATCGACCAGATCGCTCCAGTCCAGCCGTTCGCGCGGCGGCGGGGCCGCGCGGGCGCCCGGATCGTCGGCGGTCGGCGCCAGCTTCAGACGGCCGCGCAGACCAAAGCCGCGATCGGTCTCGGCCGGAGGCGGCGTACGGCGCTCGGCGGCCGGCGGGACCGGCTCGGACAGGGCGTCGCGGCGGCGGATCGGCGCGCCGCCGTCGCCTGAGACCACGCCCATCAGACGGACGGCCTCGGTCAGCATGTCGTAGTTGCGGCGGACCCGTTCCTGGAAGCCTGCGTCCAGCGCCTCGGTGTCCTCGGCGGCCTTGCGCGAGGCGGCGGCGAGAGCGGCCAGACCTTCTTCTACGGTCTTGCGCACGGCCTCGGCGCGCGCGCGGGCCTCTTCGGGCAGGCGGGCGGCGCGGTCGTCCAGATCGCCGATGGCGGCGTCGACCTCGCCCAGCGCCCGGTTCATCCGGTCGAGGGTGGACTCCAGTCTGGCGATGGCGCGCTGGCCGGCCTCGTCGACCAGTTCGACCGTCTCGCCGACGATCCGGCGGGCGCCCTCGACGCGGGCGTCGGCGGCGGCGTCGGCTTTTTGGGCGGCGTCGAACAGGGCCTCGCCCAGACGGTCGGCGCGAATCTGGGCCTGGTTGGCAGCGTCCTCGGCGGCGATGCGGCTTTCCTCAGCCGTGGCCTTGAGGGCGGCGAGGGTGCGGCGGGTTTCCTCAACCAGGGTATCGCGGGCCTCGGCGGCGAGGGCTTCGAACCGGTCGAGCGACAGCTTGGTCGCGGCGTCGAAGCCGTCGGCCTCGCGCTGGGACATGTCGACGAGAGCGCGGAACTGGTCCGTCGCGGCCTCGACCAGATCACGCAAGCCTTCGGTGGCGCGGGTCGAGGTGTCGCCGAGGTCGCCGGCGGCGCTGCGGGCGGCCGACAGCTGTTCGGTCAGCTGGGCGCGCTGGCTCTCGACCTGGGCGGAGAAGTCCTCCTGATCGGTACGGAGTGCGTAGGCGGCGGTGACGAGCGCGGCGCGCTGCTGGCCCAGACCTTCCTCGACCGACTGGATCTGTTCGGCGACGCCGGCGCCAGCGTTCTCCAGGCGGAGGGTCTGGCGGGCCAGATCGTCGGCGGCCAGACGGGCGGCGTCCTGAGCCTCTCCGGCGGCGGCAGCCAGATCGGCGGCGCGGGCGGCGAGGGCCGCCTCGGCTTCGCGGAGCTGGGTCTGGGCGAGGTCGGAGGCGTCGACGATCAGCCGGGACTGGCGCTCCACGGCGTCCAGAACGCCCGAGGCCTGTCCATCGAGGCGGCCGCCCAGAGCGGTCATCTCCTCGCGTTCGCGGCCCAGCGACTCCGTCAGGCGACGCGCGGTGCGGCCCGCGGCCTCGGCGGCGTCGTTCAACCGGGTGGTCTCGGCCGCCAGCGCCTCGCGGAGCAGGGCCATGTCGTTGCGAGCGCGCTCGGCGGCCAGCGCCGCCTGATCGATGTCGTTGCGCAGTGCGTTCAGCACTTCGCCGGTCTGCTGGGCGGCGTTTGGTTTCGGAGGCCAGACCGGCGCCCTGACGCACGGCGTGGGCCAGCAGGATGGCCAGACCGGCCGGCGCCAGGGCGATCAGGGCGAAGATGGCGAGGCGAAGCGGATCGGGCGCGACGGCGCCGGAGCCGATCTCATAGGCGGCCCAGGACGCGACGCCGCCAACCCATAGGGCAGCGGCGATCCCGGCGATCAAATAGGTCGGACCAGCCCTGGCTGGAGCCGGGCTCAAGCCCGGGGCGGTCGTGC
>CAMLNY010000015.1 GCA_946481405.1 uncultured Brevundimonas sp.
CGTCCGTCGCGCCCGCAAGCTGGCCCGCAAGCGTATGCAGCGCGAAGGCCTGCTGCCGGCTCCGAAGCCCCGCGCCCCGCGCGGCTGATTTCGGTCAGACACTGAATAATGAAAAGGCCGCCCTTCGGGGCGGCCTTTTTGTTTGCCTGAAAAGCTGGGGAGCGGCCTTACCGCCCCCCTCCGCTGATCGCTTGGCCGAAGCTCTTCCAGCTCAGCTTCACGTCGGACAGGGCCCCGGCGCGGAACGCCCGTCCGGCCAGCCAGACCATCAGCAACGCCACGACGAACATGCCCGCCATCGTCCCGATGATCTCGATCAGCGGCGGCCCCGACGGCGCACGTGCGCTCATGAGGAACGGGGTGAAGAAAGGCACCCAGCTCAGGAACTTCACCGCAGGCGCATCCGGGTTCACCAGCGCCATCTGCACGACCAGCAGCGGCACGACGAGAACCATCATGATCGGCCCCATCAGGGTCTGGGCGTCGCGCGGCGTCTCGCAGAAGGCCCCGATGGCCGCGAACAGCACCGCGTACATCAGGTATCCGCCGACGATGTAGCCGATGAAGTAGACGATGAGCCCGTCGCGCATCAGCACCTCGGCCACGTCCGCCGCCGTCGAGGGCGCCGCCGTGATCAGGCCTGCGGCCCCGATGCCGCCCCAGACGATCAGCACTGACAAGGTCAGGAAGGCCACGCCCAGCACCTTGCCGGTCAGTATCTCCGTCGCCGAGGCCGACGACAGCAGCACCTCCAGGATCTTGTTCGACTTCTCCTCCATCACGCTGTTGAGCAGGATCGAGGCGCCCGTGATGATCAACGACCAAAGGATGAAGCTGAAGGCCAGGCCGATGATGCCCGGCAGACGGTCCTTGAACGACACCTCTCCGCCGCTCGCCGAACGGGGCGAAAAGACGCTGATGTCGGGCCGGAAGGCGTCGACCCTCTCGACCACGGCCGCGTCGATCCCCGCCTCGCGCAGGACCGCGTCGCGGTTCTCGTCTTTCAGGGCCCGGCGCACGAAGTCCTCGACCGTGTCGTCGGTGGCTCGCGCCGACCAGACCCGCGCGGCCGGCCCTTCCGGCGTGCGGGTCAGGAAGACGACGGCGTCCAGCCGTTGTTCCTTGGGGGTGTCGTCAGTCAGATAGCGCCGCACGACGGCCTCCTGCGCATCGCCCGGCCGGGCCGACGCCAGATCGGCCGGGGCGTCGACGAAACGCATCCGCTGGCGGCCCATGGAGGCGATAGCGCTCTGCGCCGCGCCCGGAGGCGCTCCCGACGAGGCGGCGGCCTTCTCCGCGGCCTCCCGCATCCGCTCCGCCTGCCGTTCGGTGTCGGCGGCCAGAAGCCCCTTCACGGCGGCGGCCAGACCCGTCGCCTCCGGTCCTTCCTCGATCAGGACCACCGCCCGGACGGGATCGGCGCCGCGCATCAACAGGGGCACGGCTCCGCCCAGTACGGCGAACAGGGGGAAGGCCAGCAGCGACAGCCAGAAGCCCACCGTCTTGGCGTAGGCCATGAACTCGCGTTGGGCGATCAGAAGGATGCGGTTCATCGGGCGGCCTCCGTGTTGGTGCTCGGTCGCGCCACGCTCTGGTCCTGGTCGGGATGGTCTCCGGTCAGGTCGATGAAGGCGTCGTGCAGGGTCGGCTCCTTCAGCTCGAACCGGCGTACGTCCAGCCCGCTGATGAAGGCCGTCTTCAGCGCCTCCTGCCCCCCTGCCCCGCTCGCCAGCGCGCCCTTCAGCACCCGAACCCCGCCGTTGTCCGACACGACCTCGACCCCGGTCACGCCCGGCAGGGCCGCCACGGCCTCGGGCGTGATCTCGCCTTCCAATTCCAGGAACCGGCGCGAGGTCGCCCGCGCCTCGGCCACCGTGCCGTCGAAGGCCTTGCGGCCCCGCGCCATCAGCACGACCTGATCGCACAGCCGCTCGGCGTGCTGCATGACATGGGTGGAGAACAGGACTGTGGCTCCATTGGCCGCCAGATCGCGGATCACCGCCTCCAGCCCCTGCTGGTTGACCGGATCGAGGCCGCTGAACGGCTCGTCCAGGATGACGAACTCCGGCCGATGCACGACCGAGGCGATCAGCTGAACCTTCTGGGCCATCCCCTTGGACAGCTCCTTCATCTTCTTCTTTTGCGAGGCGCCCAGCCCTTGGGCCACCAGCATCTCGCGCGCCCGCTTCCGCCCTTCGCCGGCCGGCAGACCCTTCAGCGAGCCGAAGAAGGAAATCGCCTCCACCGGCGTCATCTTCTTGTAGAGGCCGCGCTCTTCCGGGAGGAAGCCGATCCGGTCGCGCACCTTGCGCCCGTCCGAGGCGCCGAGGATCTCGATCCGCCCTTCCGTCGCCGGCTGCAGCCCCAGAATCATGCGGATGGTCGAGGTCTTGCCCGCCCCGTTCGGCCCCAGAAAGCCGCAGATCGCGCCCTTCCGGACCTGGAAACTGACGTCGCGCACGGCCTGAAAATCACCGTAGCGCTTGCTCACGCCCTCGAGCGTCAAGGCCGCCATCACTCTTCCCCCCTCGTTACTGACTCGAAGGGGTAGCAAAGGACGCTTTACATGGGAACCGGATTCGCTGTCGCGCCCGCGATCAGCCCAGGTTCGGTTCGCCGGCCACGACCTGGAAGGTCTGGCCCACGACCCGGGCCGGGTTCACCTGCGCCCCGCCGCGACGCACCTCGAAATGCAGGTGCGGGCCGGTCGAGTAGCCGGTGGAGCCCACCAGACCGATCCGCTCGCCGGCCAGAACCCGGTCGCGCGAGGCCACGTCGATCCGCGACAGATGAGCGTAGAGGGTCGTCATCCCGTTCGGGTGCCGCATCTCGATGAAGTTGCCGTATCCCTCGGGCTGGTGGCCGATACGGATGATCTCGCCCTCGGCCGCCGAATAGACGGTCGTGCCCCGGGGCGCGGCGATGTCGACGCCCTTGTGCATCCGTGCGCCGCGTTCGCCGCCCAGACGGCGCATGCCGAAGCGGGAGTTGATGGCGAAGCCCGGCACCGGCTCGACGAAGGTCATCGGTCGCATCAGCGGACCGGCCGGCTCGGCCACGGCCGTCACCGGCGGCAGCTCAGGAAGAGCCTGGGTCTGGATGTCCGGTTCCGGATCCGCTGGCGCCATCGCCATGGCCAGGACCGCGACGCCGATCAGGGCGCCGGTCTGGCCGGATTGGATGAGAAGGGCACGGGCGGTCGGAAACAGTCGGCGCATGAAGTCGTCGGCTTGGTGGCGCTTTTCGAGAAGCTGTGGACGCCGGTGGGCGCGGGTCCGGGACCGGCGCGCGCTTCGGCGAACGGCCGTATTAACGACTGATGGGGCGACTTTGGGGCGCGCGGTGGGACAGGGCGCCGCACCCGGGAACCGACCAAACGAAAAGCGCGCCGGCCGCGAGGCCGACGCGCTTTCCACGGAGCCGGACGAAACGCCTAGAGCGGCAGGGTCACCGTGATGCCGCCCATGTGGCTGTCGGCATGGTCGCCGAAGCGGCCGCGATAGCCGACCTCGACCTCCAGCGGACCCAACTCGCCGCTCAGCCCGGCCGAGGCCAGGAAAGAACCGCCGAACGGATCCTCGAAGTGACGCGACAGCACCTGCGCCGGATTGCCGGCGATGCCGACCCGGACGGCGTCGGAGCTGTCGTCCAGGCTGCCGCGATAGCCGCCTTCGGCGAAGACGGCGAAGCCGCCCATGTCGCCCTCGGCCCGCAACGCGACCTCCCCCGTGATGCCCGTGACCGAGCGATCCTTGTAGTCGTAGGCGGCCGCCGCGCCCGTTTCGAAATAGCCGTCGACATCGGAGTTGGCCCAGGTCACGGCCACGCGCGGCGACACGTCGATGCCGCCGGCGTCGAACCACATGCCGCCCTGGATGCGGGCGCCGGCGCTGGTGCCGCGCGTCTCGCCCATCTGGACGATCGGCGCGAGCGCGCTGATGCGGCGGATGTTGCTGTAGTCGTCGCTGGCCACGCCGCCGGCGACGTTGATGAAGGTCGAGCCCGAACGGATGCCGAAATAGGCGTCGACGGCCAGGGTGCGCAGGTCGAAGCTGGTCGGACCCGACGTCACGTCGGCGTCGCGCCAGCTGCCGGCCAGACCCACACGCCACCGCTCGGTCCCCGACTCCATCCGCATCTCGGCGCCGATGCCTTCCGACTCGGCCGAGGCCACGGTGCCCCGCGCATCGGTTTCGCTGCGGTCATAGAGGCCGCCGACCGAGAGCGAGGTCCCCTCCTCCCAGGCCGCATGGCCCGACAGACGGGCGCTGGACGCATCCAGCGCGTCCTCGCGGTGGCGATAGGCGGTCTCGCCCTGCAGGGTCGAACCGGCCGCCCGGTCGCCGTAGTAGAGGTAATCGTTGGCCAGGGTGGCGATCAGCCGGTGACCGGCCGCCGTCGGGTGCACCCCGTCCCAGTACAGATAGCTGTCCGGATTGGCGCAGACGCTCGTCCCGGTGAAGCAGGACTCGGTCACATTGGTCAGGCCGAACAGGCCGGGGCTGCCGGCCAGCAGGTCCGACACCTTGGCCAGGTCGAACAGAATGATGTTGGTGTTCGGCCGGGCGGCGGCGGTCGTCATCAGGGCCGCCTGCAGGCCGCTGTTGAAGGTCGAACCGGCGTAGTCGGCCAGCGGCGAGGCCGGCGAGGTGCGGAATTGCGGCGTGATGCCCAGTCGCGGCAGGTTGGTGACCAGGATGGTCCCCGCACCCCGGCTCGCGATGTCGTTGACGATGAAGTTGATGTCGTTGACGGCCGCGGTCAGGGTCGGCGCAATCGCGGCGGTCGGCGCGGGCGACGCCCCCGCGGCCGGCATGGCCTGGAAGATGTTGTTGGCGCCGCCCAGGACGCTGACCAGATCGCGCGGCCCGAAGGTCCCGCCGGCGCCGGTGTAGCTCGTCAGTTGCTGGCGCATGCCCGGCGGGAAGGCGACATTGTTGTCGGTTCGCGAGCCGCCGTAGGCGAAGTTGATGCTGCCGGTCACTGAGCCGTTGAAGTTGGCGGCCGTGAAGCCCAGCAGTTCAGTGAACACCGGCCCGTTCGAGAACCGGCCCTGGAAGTACGGCGGCGATGTCGGCTGGGTGTTGCCGCTGGCGCGATACAGGTTGCCGTTGTCGCTAAGCGAGTCGCCGAACACCACCAGCCGGCTGTAGGACTGGGCCGAGGCCGTCGTGGCGAGCGTGGCGGATGCGGCGAGCGTCAGCGCAGCCAGGGCTGCGCCGCGAAGATAGCGTGACATGGTCTTCCTCCCTCGGTCGTCGATTCCGCGACCGTTGCGGAACACTCTGCGCCCGTTTTGCGGGAGCGCAAGATGCCGCCGGGGAAGCTTCTAGTGCAGAAGCCGGAAGCGCAGCGTCCCGGCCACACTCTTGAGCACCCGCAGCGCCTGCGGATCGTAATCCCGGTCCACGTCCATGATGACGTAGCCGGTCTTTTCGTCCGTCTTCAGGTGCTGGCCCAGAATGTTCAGCCCGGCGGCCGAAAGCTCGCGGTTCAGCTCGGCCAGAACGCCCGGCTGGTTGCGGTGGATGTGCAGGATGCGATGCCCGCCGGAGACCTCGGTCAGTTGCACGTTCGGCAAGTTGACGCAGAAGGTGGTGTCGCCCCGGTTCAGATAGCCCAGCAGCCGCTCGGCCGCGAACTCGGCGATGGCCTCCTGCGCCTCCTCGGTCGAGCCCCCGATGTGCGGCGTCAGGATGACGTTCTTCAGTCCCATCAGCGGGCTCTCGAACGGATCGGCGTTGGTGCGCGGCTCCTCGGGGAAGACGTCCAGCGCCGCCCCCCCCACGCGTCCGCCCTGAATGGCCTGGGCCAGGTCGCCGACGTTGACGACATGCCCGCGTGACAGGTTCAGGAACAGCGTCCCCGGCCGCATCATCTGGAACTGGGCCGCCCCGATCAGGTTGGTATTCTCGCGCCGCCCGTCGACATGCAGCGTCACTACATCCGCCTCGGTCAGCAGGGCGTCCAGCGACCGCATCCGTTTCGCATTGCCCAGCGCCAGCCGTTCCGACAGGTCGTGGAAGATGACCCGCATCCCCAGAGCTTCGGCCAGCACCGACAGCTGTGACCCGATGGCCCCATAGCCGACGATGCCCAGCGTCTTGCCGCGCAGCTCGCGCGACCCGTCCGCTGACTTGTTCCACTTGCCGACGTGCATGGCCGCCGATTTGTCGACCACGTCGCGCATCAGGGTGATGGTCAGGCCGATCGCCAGCTCCACTACGCTCCGGGTGTTCGAATAGGGCGCGTTGAACACCGCGATCCCCCGCTCAGCGCAGGCGTCCAGATCGATCTGGTTCGTCCCGATGCAGAAGGCCGCCACAGCCAGCAGCCGGTCCGCCGCCTCCAGCACCCGTTCGGTCACATTGGTCTTGGAGCGGATGCCCAGCACATGAACGCCCTTGATCGCCGTGATCAGGTCGTCCTCGTCGAGCGCCCCCTTCATCGTCTCGACAGAGTAGCCCGCCTCCTCCAGCCGCTCGACGGCGGCGGGGTGGATGTTCTCGAGCAGCAGCATCTTGATCCGACTGCGAGGATACGACCAGCGCCCGGCCAGACCCTCGGCGTGCAGAAGTTCGTCGATCGACTTCGCCTCGCCGTCCGCCACAGCCACGACCTTCTCCCGCCGAGCGACCTCGGTGAAGGCGTAGAAGCGGTCCGCCGCCCCGGCCAGCTTGACCTCGGCGTCGTTCCAGCCGTCCCCGACCATCACCACCGGGCCCTTGAGGCCCAGCGCCTTGATCACCGTCGGCTTGCCGTTCTCGTGCGACAGGGGATTGGCTTCATCGACACCGGTGACCCGACCGTCGGCGTCATAAACCAGATCGTTGCAGATCACCCGATCCGCCGGAACCTTCAGCCGCTCGGCGATGGGAGCGATGATCTCGCGGAAGCCGCCGGACAGGATGATGATCTTGTCGGCGTTCTCGTTGAAGAAACGCAGGTTCCGGCGCACCGAGGGCGTACCCTCGTCCAGGATCCGGTCAGCGAGGGTCGCCACGTGCTCCCGCGTCAACGGCAGCATGGCCAGCCGGGCTCGCAGGGCCTGACCGAAATCCAGCTGGCCCGCCATGGCCCGATCAGTCATCAACGCGATCTCGGCGCGAACCGCCGCAGCATCGCCATGCCCTTCCAGCGCGATGTCCGCGAGGGCTTCGAGGGTTTCGATGCGCACAAGCGTCGAATCGAAGTCGAAAATCAGCGTCGGGGAGGCGGTCATGCCTCCCTTTCGCTCAGCTTCGCACTCGCAGCAACGGCTTTTGTGTCAGGTCACAGACCCGTAATTCTGCGGACCCGGCTGTCCGGCCGCTGGCTCTCCAGAGCCGCCGCCCCGATCGCCGCCGCGATGGTCGCCACGGCCAGCAGGGCCCCGCCCTCGCGGGCATGATCCTTGGCGTAACGGCCCGCGTCGTCGGCATAGCGGCGCGCCTCCCGCCCGGCCCCGTCGGCGAAGCGCCGGGCCTCACGCGCGTATTTGCGGCGCTGCTTCTGCGACACCGCCCGCTGGCCGCGCTTCAGCAGCTTCTGCGCCTGATGCCGGGCGTCGTCGCCGAAATCGCCGGCGCAGTCGCCAAGCTCCCCGGCCCGCTCGGTCAGGCCGCGCGAGATGTCCTCGAACCGGTGACGCAGGGCCTCCGCATCGATCCAGCCGCGCGGGTCCAGCCGCTCGCGGATCGCCTCATAGCGGCGCGGTCCGGTGCGCTGGGTCAGCAGCACGGTCACCAGGGCGGCCGTCGCCACCAGCGCCAGCGATCCGGCGGCGACGCCGGGGTGCTTGCGAACTTCGGCCAGGGCGCTGAACTGTCGGACCATGGGATAGTGAACCTCTTCATTCAGGCCGTCCTCGGTCGGGTCGTACAGCCCATCGTCGTACGGCTCATAGGCGGAACCCCTGTCCCGCATCGCAACAGGAGCGAACCGCGCGAAAATCGGTTCCGCCAGGCCCGGCAGCAGATTGTAGAAAGACGAGATGACGCGCCCTCCGCCGCCAACGGTGATCTCCCTCACCGAATGGGTCGCGCACCACAGCACGGTGTCGGCCACCACATGGGTCGCATAGACCGGCTGCGGGTTCTGCACCGCGTGTCCGGTCAGGTTGCGCGCATGCTTGGGATAGGGCGTATCCACCGCCGCCGGCTTGACCAGGCTGACGGCCACCGGCGCGTCCTCGCGCATCAGCTCCATGCGGAAGGCATTGGTGAACCCCTTCACCGCGTGTTTGGACGCGGAATAGACCCCCTGCACCGGCACCGGCACGTCGCCCAGCACCGAGCCGACGTTGACGATCGTCCCGCCGTCCGGCCGCGCCCTCAGATGCTCGGCGGCCACAAGCGACCCGTTCACCACGCCCCAGTAGTTGGTCTCGAACAGACGGTGCTGGTCCTCCAGCGTCGTCTCGCGGATCGGGCCGTAGATGGACGTCCCGGCGTTGTTCACCCATGTGTCGAACCCGCCGAACAACCGCCGGCACTTGTCCGCCGCCTCGGCCAAAGCGTCGAAGTCGGCGACGTCGGCCACCGCATAGGCGACACGCGCCCCCTCCTGCTGCAGTTCTTCAACGAGCGCCCTCAGGTCGCTCTCGCCCCGCGCGATCAGGAAGACGCAGGCTCCGGCCCGCGCCGCGCGCCGTGCGGTGGCCAGTCCGATGCCGGAGGTGGCGCCGGTGATCACGATGGACTGCTGGTCGATCGGCTTCAGGTTCGGCTTGGCGGGCATGGACTTACGCTTTCGTCGGTCTCGGCATCAGGAACGGGCGGGCCGTGCGCCCGGTTGCGAGAGATAGCATGCGGCGACGCTTCCGCGACCCGCCACGGACGCCCTTACAATGTCGCAGGGGCTCACTATCTTGCATCGTTCTCCCGTATTCGCCCGCAAGGACCTCGCCGTGACCGATCACGCGCCCCCCGCCGTTCCGACCGACAACCTCGCCGCCGCCTTCCAGATCGAGGGCTGGCCCGTGCGCGGCCGTCTGGTCCGTCTGGGCGACGCCATTGACACCATCCTGTCCGCCCACGCCTATCCGGAGCCGGTCGCCGCGCTCTTGGGCGAGGCCTGCGCGCTCGCCGCCCTCGTCGGCTCGGCCCTGAAATTCGAAGGCCGCCTGATCGTTCAGGCCCAGGGCGACGGTCCCGTCCGCTACGTCGTCGCCGACTACGACACCGACGGCCACCTGCGCGGCTACTGCCGCTTCGACGAGGACGAGGTCGCGGCCGTCTCCAGCGGCTTCGCTCGCCCTGGTGCAAAGACCCTGCTGGGCCAGGGCGTCTTCGTCATGACCCTTGACCGCGGCCCGGACTTCGAGCGCACGCAAGGCATCACCCCCATCGAGGGCGAGAGCCTGTCGCTGGCGGCCGAGCACTATTTCGTCCAGTCCGAGCAGATCCCGACCAAGGTCCGCCTCGCCGTCGGCTCCGTCACCAATGAAGGCGGCACGACCTGGCGCGCGGGTGGCGCCCTGATCCAGCTGATCGCCGGCGACGACGCCCGCGGCTCGACCGAAGAGGTCTGGGACCGCTCTCGCGCCCTGTTCCAGACGCTGGGCGACGACGAACTGATCGACCCGACGGTGTCGCCTGAAACCCTGCTCTATCGCCTGTTCCATGAGGATGGCGTCAGGCTGGAGGACGCACGCGCGCTCAAGGCCCAGTGCCGCTGCTCCGCCGACCGCATCGGCACGGTCCTAGCCTCCTTCGGGCCGGAGGAACGCGCCGACATGATCGAGCCCGACGGCAAGATCCACGTCACCTGCGAATACTGCGCCCAGGTCTACAAGCTGGACCCGGAGGCGGTGGCGGCGGAGGCGAGCTAGCGTTCTTCCTCTCCCTCCCCTTGATGGGGAGGGTCGCTCGCCTTGGCGATCAGCGTGGGGTGCGAAAAGAGAGTTCACACGAACGAACCCCACCCGACCTAGCTTCGCTCGGCCACCCTCCCCACGAGGGGAGGGAGAAGACAACCTCAATACGCCAGCGCGATTCCGTCCTTGCGCATCTCGGTCGCCGCCCCGTAG
>CAMLNY010000016.1 GCA_946481405.1 uncultured Brevundimonas sp.
CGTCGATGATGGCCTCGGCGATCGGGCCGGTGCGCAGGGCTTCAATGCCGTCACGCGCGATCGTGGCGACCGTGTCGGCATAGGCGGGGTTTCTCAGGGTGTCGCCGGCGACGTAGCGGGCCCCGTCGGGCTTGGTGAAGTATTCGGTGGCCCAGCGGGTGCGGGCCTGACCCTGACCGGCGATGAAACCGGCCAGACGCGGGCTGACGACAAAGCCGTCGCGGGCCAGACGCTCGGCGTCGCCGAACAGGGAGGACCAGGCCAGCGTCCCGTGCTTCGCCTGCGCCATGGCGAGCGCTGCGACGGCGCCGGGCGCGCCGGTCGACCGGCCGCTGAGCACCGCCTCCATGAAGGGCAGGGGGGCGCCGTTATCGTAGAACAGCTCGGGCGTGGCCGCGGCCGGAGCGGTCTCGCGCCCGTCGTAGACGGTCACCTCGCGCGTCCCGGCGTCATAGACCATGAGGAAGGCGCCGCCGCCGAGGCCTGACGACTGGGGCTCGACCAGACCGAGCACGGCCTGGATGGCGACCGCGGCGTCCACCGCCGACCCGCCACGCCGCAGCACGGCCATCCCCGCCTCGACCGCCAGCGGATTGGCCGCCGACACGAAGGGCCCGCGCGCCGGGGCGGCGGCCGGGGCTTCGGCGACCGGAGTCGGGACCGCGCCGGGCGACGCCGGCGTCTGGCAGCCGGCCAGCGACAGGACCAGGGCGGCGACGAGCAGGGGACGGAAGGGCGAGCTCATGCCGTCCGACCTAAGCCCCCGGTCGCGTCTCGCCAAGCTCGCGGGCCAAACTTCCCTCGAAAACCGGGTTGCGCCGCGCAGGGCGAGCCGCTAGATACCCGCCCTCGCCGCGAGGCATGCGCACCCGTAGCAGACTACGAATCTGGGGGTCAGGAGTTCGAATCTCTTCGGGTGCGCCATTCTCCTTCCCACATCGTCAGAGGACCGGGCCGGTAGACGCAGGTTTCAGGGCTGACGCGTCAGGTACGCCTCGGCGCCGTCGGTCGTGATGCCTTCGAGCGCGCGGGCGACCGCGTCAATGAAGCGCGGGTCCGAAGCCAGAGCGGGGGCGACGACTTCCGACTGGCCGCAGACGGCGCGAACGCGGGCCTCGGCACCCTCCACGCCCGCTAGCGTTTCCGCTATCCGGGTGGCCATGGGGTCGTCGACGGTGAAACGTTCGCCGGCTTCGGTCACGCCCGACTGCCAGCGAATCCAGCCCGCCACACCGGTCGCCAGCGCGTCGATCGATTGACCCTTCTCCAGACGCGCCGCGATCGTGGCCAGCAGTCGCTGGGGCAGTTTCTGCGAGCCGTCCATGGCGATCTGGCGCGTGCGGTGCTGCAGCGACGGATTGGAGAACCGCGCCATCAGGTCGGCGCGATAGGCGGGTACGTCGAGTCCGGGCGGCGGGTTCAGCGTGGTCTCCGCCTCGTCCCACAGACGCTCGACGAAGGCCCTGAAGGCCGGGATGGCCACGACCTCATGTACGAAGGCATGGCCCGCCAGACCGCCCAGATAGGCGATGGAGGAGTGGGCGCCGTTCAGCAGTCGCAGCTTGGCGTCCTCCCACGGGGCGACGGCGTCGGTCAGCTGGACGCCCAGCGCCGCGAAGTCCGGACGGGGGCCGGCGAAGGCGTTCTCGACCACCCACTGGGTGAAGGGCTCTGTCTTGACCATCCCCTCGTCGCGCGCGCCGAGGCGGGTGGAAAGGGCGTCGATGTCCTCCGGCGTCGTGGCCGGGACGATGCGGTCGACCATGGTCTGGGGGAAGGACCCCTCAGACGCGATCCACGCCGCCAGCGCCGGATCGTGCGCCTCGGCCATCGCCAGCACCGCCGAGCGCACCCGGACGCCGTTGTGGGGGAGGTTGTCGCAGGAGACGACGGTGAAGGGCGGCACGCCGTTGCGGCGACGCTCGGCCAGGGCGGCGACGAGGAAGCCGGGCGCGGTGCGCGGCTTCGACAAGTCGGCCAGATCAGCGGCGACGTCGGGATCGTCGGTCAGCAGGCCGCCCGAGGCCGGGTCGAGACGATAGCCCTTCTCCGTCACCGTCAGGCTGACGATGTGAACGTCGGGCGAGGCCATGGCCGCGACCACGGCGGCCGGGCTGGGCTGGCTCGCGCTGTCCGGCTGCACGACGCTGTACAGTCCGTCCTGCGGGTTCAGCTGGTCGCGCACGCCCGGCGAGCGCAGCGACACCCCGAGGATGCCCCAGCGGAGGTCGCCAGACCGCAGGGCGTCGTCGAACACCACCGCCTGGTGCGCCCGGTGGAAGGCGCCGATGCCCAGATGGACCACGCCCGTCTTCACGGCGGCCCGGTCGTATCCGGGGCGTTCAACCTCCAGAGGCCCGCGAGAGCGACGTTCGAGAGGCGGTTCGTCACAGTTTGTAGGCCGCCTTGACCAGATCATAGGTCAGGGCGCGGGCCAGCTCATGGGCCTCGTCCTCTTCCATCCGGTGCTCGACGACCAGCCTGGCCAGCCAGCCGCAGTCCATCCGCCGCGCCACGTCGTGACGGGCCGGGATCGACAGGAAGGCGCGGGTGTCGTCGTTGAAGCCGACGGTGTTGTAGAAGCCGGCCGTTTCGGTCGCCTGCTCGCGGAAGCGGCGCATGCCCTCCGGGCTGTCGTGGAACCACCACGGCGGGCCCAGACGCAGCGCCGGATAGTGGCCCGCCAGCGGCGCCAGTTCGCGGCTGTAGCTGGTCTCGTCCAGGGTGAAGAGGATGATGGTCAGACCCGGCACGGAGCCGAAGGCGTCCAGCAGGGGCTTCAGGTCCGCGACGTAGTTCGTCTGCGTCGGGATGTCGGCGCCCTTGTCGCGGCCGAACTTCCGGAACACCAGCTCGTTGTGGTTCCGCGAAGATCCCGGATGAATCTGCATCGTCAGGCCGTCGTCGACGCTCATCCGCGCCATCTCGGTCAGCATCTGGCCGCGGAACCATTCGGCCTCCTTGGCCGTGACCTTGCCGGTGGCGACCCTCTGGTACAGGGCCGCGGCGTCAGCCTGATCCATATTGGCGGTGAATGCGGTCGGGTGGCCGTGGTCGGTCGAGGTCGCGCCATGGGAGGCGAAGAAGGCGCGCCGCTTCCTGTGCGCGGCCAGATAGCCTTCCCACGTCGAGATGTCCTCGCCGGTCAGGGCGCCGAAGCGGACCAGATTGTCGTGGAAGCCCTCGAAGTCCGGGTCCAGCACCGGGTCCGGGCGATAGGCGGTGACCACCTTCCCCGACCAGCCCGAGGCCTTGATGGCGGCATGATGCTCCAGCGGATCGAGCGGGCCCTCGGTCGTGGCGATGACCTCGATATTGTACCGCTCGAACAGGGCGCGCGGCTTGAAGGCATCGGTCTTCAGGGCCGCGTCGATGACGTCGTAATAATGGTCGGCCGTCTCGGCCGTCAGCCGCACGTCAAGGCCGAAGACTTCGGAATAGACCCAGTCGTGCCACATGCGCGAAGGCGTGCCGCGGAACAGGTGGTAGCGCTCGGCGAACAGCCGCCAGATCTTCCTCGGATCGGTCTCCACCGGCCCGCCGTCGGCCCGCGGCACGCCCAGATCCTCCAGCGCCACGCCCTGGCTGAACAGCATGCGGAACACATAGTGGTCCGGCGTGATCAGCAGTTCGGCCGGATTGGCCCAGTTTTCATTGCCCGCGAACCAGGCCGGATCGGTGTGGCCGTGCGGGCTGACGATCGGCAGGTCCTTGATCGGCTGATAGAGCCGCCGCGCCACCGCCCGCGTGTCGGGATCGGCGGGGAACAGACGATCGGGGTGCAGACGAAGCGGCTGGGTCATGCGAACTCGCGAGGGCGGAAACCGGTGTCAGTCCGTGTGATAGCGGGCAGTCTTCGGCATAGTCCAGTTCACTTTCGGCATCACAGCTTCGTCCGCAGCGACCAGAGCTCGGGGAAGCAGCGCCGTTCCAGCGTGGAGGACAGATAGCCGACGCCGTCTGTGCCGCCCGTGCCGCGCCGCCGACCGATGATCCGCTCCACCGTCACCACGTGCTTGTGTCGCCAGGTCAGCAGGGCGTCGTCCAGATCGACCAGCTTTTCGGCCAGCTGGTAGAAGGGCCACCAGCGCTCCGTGTCGCGATAGACCTCAAGCCACGCGGCCTCGACCGCCTCCGACGGTTGGTAGGGCTGGCTGACGTCGCGGTTCAGCACGACCTCGGGGATCGGCAGGCCGGCCTTTGCCATCTGATGCAGGGCGTCATCATACAGGCTGGGCGAGACCAGCGCCTCGGACAGGGCCGCATGGGCCTCGGGCCGGTTTTCCTGGAAGGCGAGGAATTTGGGATCCTTCAGGCCCAGCATGGTCTCGAACCGGCGGAACTGGTCGCTCTGGAAGCCCGAGCTGGTCCCCAGCACGCCCCGGAAGCGCAGATAGTCGGCCGGCGTCATGGTGGCCAGGATGTCCCAGCTCTGGGTCATCACCGACTGGATGCGGCTGACCCGCGCCAGGCTCTTGTAGGCCGGGACCAGATCCCCCGCCCGCACCAGCGACTGGGCCAGCGCCACCTCGTGCAGGATCTGCTTGAGCCACAGCTCCTTGGTCTGGTGGATGACGACAAACAGCATCTCGTCGTGCTCGTCGCTGATCGGGGCCTGTGCGGCCAGCAGCCGGTCCAGATCCAGATAGCGGGCGTAGGTCATGTCGGTCATGGGACCGCTGTATCGACCGGTTCCCGACCGGCCTCAAGATCAGCCGACCAGAACGGGCCGCTGTTCTTCCGCTCCGGGGCAGGAGACGCCGTGGACGCGCACGTCCGCCTGACCCGGCTTCAGCCCCAGCAATTCAAGTAGAGGATTGATCGCCCCGTCCAGCACGGGACCGAGCGGCGCCAGCAGCGTCCCCAGCGCCTGTACGATGCCGCCCGGACCCCCGCCGAGCCCAAATACATGGACGGTGACGTCCAGCCTCTGGATCAGCGTCGTGATCAGCCCGGTCGCCAGACTGTTCGAGGTCACCGTCTTGATCTTCTGCTCGGCGATGTCGGCGGCGCTGAACCGGGTCGTGCGAAAGCCCGTATCGGCGATCTCCACATCGGCCTTGCCCGTCAACCGGACCACGCCCAGCACGGACAACAGGGTCGCCGGCGTCGGGGTCAGCGCCTGTTTGAAGTCGTCCAGCTTGCTCTCGTCGATCTCGCCGATCTTCGCCGAGGCCAGACCGGGCCGGACCCCCAGCTCGACCCCGTCGGGATCGCAATCGATCTCGTTCAGCCGCGCCTCCGACGACGCCAGTTCGATCAGGATCGGCAGGTTCACCTGCGCCAGCCCCGACAACTTGCTGGCCGTCCGCGCCTTCACATAGAGACGCGCCTGCGCCGTTCGCACGAGCGGAGACCCGGTCACCGTCAGCCAGGGCGAATTGTTCGGCCGCTCGCCGATGGCCAGCGACACATCCAGAGCGGCGATCCCGGTCTTCGCCCCTAGATCCAGCGCCACCTGCCGGTCGCCGCCCGTCTCCAGCATGGCCATGACCAGATCCATGACCGACACCGAAGCGTCCAGACCCGACGCCAGACCCTCGCCCGCATCCGCCTCGGCTCCGATCAGGGCGCCGACCTTCAGGGTGACGTTGGCCGCTGCGCCCGTCAGTTTCGACAGGGTCGAATCCGCCTGGTCCCCGGCCAGATCCTTCAGCACACGCAGCGCCCGACCCGCATCGACCTGCTGCATCAGAAGACTGTCGTAGTCGCCGGCCTGTACTCCCAGATCGGTCGCAAGGGCGTCAGAGAAACCCAGCAGATTGACCCGCGCGTCGACCAGCCGGTGGTAGTCCATGACGCTCAGCGAGACGTTCGACCCCGTCAGGCCGCTCAGCAGGGCGTTGGCCACGCCCCCGTCCAGCGAGGCCAGCCGCGAGCCGATGGAGAACATGGCGCGCGGCGGATCGACCTCGGTCGCAGCTGTCGCCGTCCGGGTCAGCAGGATGGAATCCTTGCCCAGAATCCACCGGCCGAAGAACAGGGGCGAGGCCTGCGACAGGGTCACCCGCGCGGCGTTGGGACTGGCCGTTGAGGCGGTGAACCGGCTGTCGGGCGTCACGTGCGGATCGGCGACATAGAGGCCGGTCACGACCTCGATCGAAACGGGTCCGACATTGGCCTCGGCCGTCGCCGCCGCCGCCAGCTTGGCCCGGTCCAGATCGCGGACGGCGGACAGGGCCGCGAGATCCGCAGCCCCCTGCAGCGTCCGTCCGTCCAGCGCCAGCGAGCCCAGATCGACGACGATCGCGGCCAGCACGCAGAACAGCCCGCCGGCGGAGGCGGCCATGACGGCGACGCCGCCTCGCTCGTCTCCGGCGAACCCGCGCCGGCGCATCTCAATACCCGCCAGTCCGCACGATGGCCGTCCGCTCGATGACGGAGGGCGGGGCGGGCAGGAGGCCGGACATCATCATGACCGGATGGTCGCTGGCGTCGAAGACGATGCGCACCCGGATCGCCGCCTCGTCGCTGTCGACGGTGACGGTCAGATGATCGCGCGACAGCCCGGCGCCGTCCTCGGCCTCGGCGGCGACGAAGGCCTGGGCCAGACTGATCCGCTCCGCCGCATTCAACCCCCCGACCGCCGCCCGCGCGCCCTCCGTCGCCAGGGTCTGCACGCTCTGCGCCAGCCACATCCAGCCGCCGTAGACCACCATGCCGACCAGCATCAGCACCATCAGCGGCCCCACGAGCGCGAACTCGATGGCGGCGGAGCCCTGGCGGCGGCGACGCGGGAAAGCTGGTCGGTAGTTCGGCCATACACGCATAAATAGAATATGCGATTAAATGCTCGCTAAACTGTAAACGAATGTTCGCAAGCTGCGCATGCGTCAGCGCCCGGAGCCAGCGAAGCTGCGGGTTTATATCAAGCTGAATTTTCGAGAGAAAATGGTGGACGCGACAGGGATTGAACCTGTGACCCCTACGATGTCAACGTAGTGCTCTCCCGCTGAGCTACGCGTCCGCCGTGGCGGTTCCGGATGGCTCCGGAACGGGAAGGCGCGGTCTATAACCTGACCTTCGCCGAAGTCGCAAGGGCGAATCCGCCGCCTTCACCGCTCAGGCGGCAGCCACCATCTTCTCGACCTCGCTGACGAGATCGCGCAGGTGGACCGGCTTGGACAGGACCTTGGCCTGGGGGCTGGCCTGGGCGGCCGAGAGGGCCACGGCGGCGAAGCCGGTGATGAACATGATGCGCAGGCCCGGCTGGCGGGCGGCGGCCACGCGGGCGACCTCGATCCCGTCGGCGCCCGGCATGACGATGTCGGTCAGCAGAAGGTCGTAGGGGCCGTGTTCCAGGGCGTCGATGGCGTCGTCGCCGTTCTCGCAGTCGATGACCTGGTGACCGGCCCGTTCCAGGGCCCGGGTCAGAAAGCCCCTGAGCGATGCGTCGTCTTCGGCCAGCAGAATGCGCGCCATGCGTGGTGGTCCCCGTTTCGAGCCCGGAGGCTAATCCGGGAACCGTAAACCGGCGATGAAATTCCCGTCTCAGGCGTGCCGCCGCCGGGGGGCGACCGGTGGAAAACCTTACGGAGCCTCGTGAAAATCCGCATCGCGCTTTTCTGAATCAGGCCGTATGCCAGCGTCATGACGCCGCCATTCGACGCCAGCGCCCATCCTTTCGACGCCCCGGCCGCCTTCGTGGTGACGCCGGCGACGGCGGCCGTGGGGGCGATGGTCTTCGCCTCGCCCCATTCCGGCGTGGTGCGGCCCGCCGACATGGGCGAGGCTCCGGGCCTCAGCCTGTCCGTCCTGCGCAGCGCCGAGGACGTCGGCGTGGACCGGCTCATCGCGGGCGCCCCCGCGCGCGGCGTCCCTGTCATCGCCGGCCAGGTGTCGCGCGCCTATGTCGATCTGAACCGGGCGCCGACCGAGCTGGACCCCGCGCTGATCGACGGCGGGATCGCGGGCGAGGCGACGGCCAAGGTCGCCGCCGGCTTCGGCGTGATTCCGCGCCGGGCCGGAGACGGATCGCCTCTCTACGACCGCAGGCTGACGGCGGTGGAGGCGCAAGGCCGGCTGGACCGGGTCCACGCCCCCTATCACGCGGCCCTGGGCGAGCTCATGCAGGCGGCGAAGGAGCGGCACGGCGTCGCCCTGCTGATCGACTGGCATTCCATGCCCTCGCGAGCGGCCGGGGGAAACGGCCGCAACCGGCGGGGCGTCGATGTGGTGCTGGGCGACCGGCATGGCTCGGCCTGTCGCGGGCCGACCATGCGGCGGGTCCGCGCCCTGTTCGAGGCCCAGGGCTGGCGGGTCGGGCTGAACGCCCCCTATGCCGGCGGCTACTCCACAGCGCGCTGGGGTCGGCCGGATGAGGGCTTCCAGGCGGTGCAGATCGAACTGAGCCGCGCCCTCTATCTGAATGAAGAGACGCTGGAGCCGTCAGCGGACCACGACCGCTTCGGCCGGGCGCTGGACCGGGTCATCGCCGCCCTCGCCGCGGAGACCTGGGGTCTCTGAGCTTCAGGGCGAAAAAAAGCCGCGCCCGAGGGCGCGGCATAAAAGTCTATAGGGAGGAAACGCCCAGGAAGGGCAAGACGCCCGGAGGCGTCGAAGGTCAATCTAGGTTGCGGTGCACAACGCGTCAAGCGGGCTTTTGTTATCAATGATCACGCCTTGTTACCGGTAGCAGCAGCCGCGCTGACGCAATGTAAGCGCTTTCAGAACACGTTTCGTGCGCGATCCGGTCACGGAAAGAATGTTGCAGTGCGAAATGGTCAAGCTGCGCGATTGCGTTCGTCTTCCAGAAGCCGTCTGGCGGTCCGGATCGCGCGCGCCGCCGGCGATCCCGACTGGCGCCAGACCAGAAGCGAGAAGGCTGCGATGACCCCGAGACACAGCCACATCGGGCCGAAGAGCCAGTTTGTCCTCCAGCAGCCGGATCGGCACCTGCTCCGCCCCGACGGCCGAGAATCCCATCAGGGCCTGGTCCCCGCCGAACAATATGCCGGCCACGCCCGCGATCAGCAGCAGGTTGGACGAGGCGAAGAAGGAGCCGGAGTTGATGGAATGGCCCAGAAGCTGGCTGTCCAGCAGCCGCAACTCCCGGTGCGTCATCGCCGTCATCCAGGCGTGACGGACGGTCAGCATGTCGGTGTTGAGCGAGCCGGACCGGTAGGCCAGCAGCCTCAAAAGCGGGTCGTAACCCAGAAAGCACAGGAAGAAGAGGCCCAGACCCAGCCAGTCGATCGCCGTCATCGCCGCGCGAATCCCTTCCATACCGGATCGGGGCCATACCCGTTCCGCTTGCCGTTCCGCCTCAGGAGGCTTATCACGCCTGCCTCTTTTCGCAGTCGCACAAATCCGAGCCGATCATGAACATCGACGCCATTCCCGTCGGTCCGAACCCGCCCTGGGACCTGAACGTGATCATCGAGATCCCGCAAGGGGGCCTGCCGGTGAAATACGAGATGGACAAGGACTCGGGCGCCCTGTTCGTCGACCGGTTCCTGCACACCGCCATGTACTATCCGGGCAACTACGGCTTCGTGCCGCACACCCTGGCCGACGACGGGGATCCCTGCGACGTCATGGTGCTGAACCCCTCGCCGGTGGTGCCGGGCTGCGTCATCCGCTGCCGTCCGATCGGCGTGCTGATGATGGAAGACGAGGCCGGCGGCGACGACAAGATCCTGGCCGTGCCGGTCGACAAGCTGAACCCCTACTACACGGACATCGCCAGCTACCGTCAGCTGCCGGTGATCCTGATCGAGCAGATCGAGCACTTCTTCACCCGCTACAAGGATCTGGAGAAGAACAAGTCGGTGACCGTGAAGCGCTGGGGCGACGCCGGCGAAGCCGCCGAACTGATCGCCGAGGGCATGAAGGCCTAC
>CAMLNY010000017.1 GCA_946481405.1 uncultured Brevundimonas sp.
CGTAAAGGGCCCCGAACCAGGCCCGGAGCGGCTCAAAGCCATGCGCCTTGCCGACCGCATAGACCTCGTTCTGGATCGTCTCGCTGTCCGTCGTGTCCGCCGGCAGGACCTTCAGCCGCGTCGCCAGGTCCAGCAGGGCGACCTTTTCGGTCTCGGTCGGCAGGCGATAGGACTTCGTCGGCTTCACGAAGTCCTCGTAGTAGTTCAGCGCCCGGTCCATCAGCTGGTCCAGCAGCGGCTCGTTCTCCGGCGTCGCCTCGGGCAGGTACTTGGCCATATAGGCCCACAGCTGCGCCTTGGACGACGCATTGGCCACGCCGACGAGGTTCAGCAGGAGGGCGAAAGATACAGGACTGGCGACCTTGGGGGGCTCGCCCGCGTGGATCGACCAGACGGCGTTGTCGATCCGCTTGGCCGGCTCCTGCGTCTGATACTGGTCGATGAACGACAGATAGTCGTCGATCGCGCGTGGAATGACGTTGAAGTGCAAAGACTTGGCCGACTTCGGCGACTGGAACATATACCACGACAGGCTCTCGGGCGTGCCGTAGCGCAGCCATTCCTCCATCGTCAGGCCATTGCCCTTCGATTTGGAAATCTTGCGGCCCTCGATGTCGAGGAAGAGCTCGAAGTTGAAGCCGGTCGGCGGCACGCCCCCCAGAGCGCGACAGATCTTGCCGCTCTCGCGCACGCTCTCGATCAGGTCCTTGCCAGCCATCTCGTAGTCGACGTCCAGCGCGGTCCAGCGCATGGCCCAGTCCGGCTTCCACTGCAGCTTCACATGGCCGCCCGTGACCGGCAGTTCGGTGCGCCCGCCCGCCGGGTCGTCGAAGACGATCGTCCCCTTCTCGACGTTCCGCTCCAGCGTGGGCACCTGCAGCACCTGACCCGTGATCGGGCTGATCGGCAGGAAGGGCGAATAGGTCGCCCGGCGCTCCTCGCCCAGCGTTGGCAGCATGATCGCCATGATGGCGTCGAACCGCTCCAGCAGGCGCAGCAGGACCTCGTCGAACCGGCCGGACCTGTACTGCTCGGTCGAGGACATGAACTCGTAGTCGAAGCCGAAGCTGTCGAGGAAGGCCCGCAGACGCGCATTGTTGTGCGCGCCGAAGCTGTCGTGGGTCCCGAACGGATCGCGCACGCGCGTCAGCGACAGATGCAGGTCCTCGCGAAGCATCTCCGGGTTCGGAATGCCGTCCGGCACCTTCCGCAGGCCGTCCATGTCGTCCGAGAAGGCGATCAGCCGCGTCGACCAGTGATCCCCGGTCAGGGCGCGGAAGGCGTTGCGCACCATGGTCGTGCGCGCCACCTCGCCGAAGGTGCCCATGTGCGGCAGGCCAGACGGACCATAGCCGGTCTCCAGCACCACTGGCTTCGCCAGCGCCTCGAACGTCGCGACCGCCTCATCCGCCTTGCCGGCGTCGATCAGCAATTTCGCCGCATCCCGCTCCGCATCCGACAGCCGCTTCTTCAGGACGTGGTCCAGAAGGGCGCGGGCCTGTTCGAAGGGCCAGGACCTGGCTTCGCGAGCGAGAGTTTCGAGGTTTTGCAGCATGGGCGCGGGTTTGCCGCCTGCAAACCGTCAGGTCAACGCAAAGCCTGCGTCAGCGCCGACCGACCGCCCACGCCACAACCGCCAGACCCGCTGTGACGATCAGCGCATCCTCGATCAGGCCGCTCTTCGTCTGGCCGATCCCGGCCATGGCCTTCTTGCGCCCGGCCAGCGTGAGGTACGCCATCGGCACGGCCGTCCCGACCGCGAGCGCCGCGCCCGTCCGCTCATGGCCTTTCGGCGCCAGGGCCACGCCCGCGATCGCCGCGCTCAGCACGCGCGCCAACAGCCCCAGGAACACCGTCCGGTCAGGCGCCGACTTCATCTTGTCGCCGTAGAGCTCGCCCGCGCCCAACGCCAGCGCCCCGGCGGTGAACAGCGGCTTGTCCAGCAGCCACAGCTTGCCCGGTGTCTTCCGGTGCGCCAGATGCGCCCCCGCCAGCGCCGCCATCGGCGTCATGGACCGGCCGCTGGCGACGGCTCCGATCAGAACGGACGGAAGCAGGTCGAGGACTTTCATGTCGCCTGAATGCGTCGCCCGGCGTTCGGTTCGCCTAGTAACCCAGACCGTTCCGGACCTGCTGCTCGCGGCCGTTGGTGAACAGGTCGGCGGCCTTCAGCTTGGCCTCATAGGGGTCCGGGAAGCCCCAGGTCCGCGCCAGGATCTGGGCGTCGGAATAGGACAGGCCCGTGTCTTCCCATTCGCAGGTGTTGCCTTGCGCGCGGCTCTCGCGAAGGACCACCGGCACATTGGCGCCGATGCCGTTCAGGATCTTCTGGCCGATGATGACCTTGCCGCCCTCGACGTCCTGGCCATAAAGCGCGCCGACCAGCTTGGCGTCGCAGTAGTTGTAGCGGGACGAGAAGAAGGCGTCGTACTCGCGCTGCTGCGGCATGGCCTGGACCGGCTGGCCGAACATCACCAGAGCGATGGCGCTGGACATCAGAAGGGCGGCGGACAGGCGGCGAACGCGCATCGTGGTCGTCATGGTCATTCCCCGAAAAACCCCAACCGCGCGAGTGCGGTCAAGCGTGACTATACGCGCTTCCGATCACCGTGTCGCGACGGACCCGCTCCAGCCAGCGCCCCCGCGACGTCTCGTCCATCGGCGACCGGATCAGCAGCTCCACCAGACTTCCGGGCGCCGTCTCGCCGGCCTCCCGATCCCGCGCCCAGCCCAGAACGCCCTCGAACAGGGCGGCCGCCTCGATCACCGGCCCGGCCCCCAGCCCCGCCGGCATCACCCGGACCTCGACCGTGTGCTTGTCCGCCCTCCCGGTCAGCAGGTTCATCAGGTTGAGGTCGCAGTATTTGGTCAGCCCCGCCCCGGCCAGCGCCGCCTTGGCCGCCTCCCAATGCATGGCCCGGAACGCCGCCCCCGACGTCAGCTCCGCCAGAGCAACCGGCCAGTCGCCCAGCCGCACGCATTGCGGATTGACCCCGACCAGCCGCTTCAGCGCCTCTCCATGCCGCGTCCAGACTTCGACCACCCCCGCGATGGCCCGCGCGGAACACAGGGCCTCGCCGTCGAAATGCACATGGGTCGCCCCCTCAGCAGGCACGCTGAACCCCAAACCGCACGCATCGGCCAGCAGGGCCTCCAGCACCGCCTCATGATCCGTCTCGATCGGCGCCGTCACGATCTCGCACGGCCGCTCCCGTTCTCCGGGCAGGGGCGCGTCGATGGCCACCGACCGGCCGTTGGCGTCGACCACCCGCACCATCCCGGCCTCATGCCGCTGCGCCTCCGTCCCGAACAGGGCCGCCAGAGGCTCCAGCGTCCGGTCGTCCTCGACCGAAGGATTGCAGTGCCGCTCCACCAACCTCAGCAATCGCCCGTCGTCAGCCACGATTCGCCGCCAGCCCGCCAGCGGCGCCCGCTCCCGGTCCAGATCCTTCTGCAGGGTCAGGTCGTCGACGAAGGACGCGACCCAGCCACCCGCCGCATCCCGTACCCGGAACCCGGGCGTCAGGTTCTCAAACACGGCCCGTCCCTCGACGGCGCTCGGCTCAGACTGCGGGTGAAAGAAGCGCTCGACGGTCCCGCCGACCCTCGCGGCCACGGCCTCGGCCAGATCGCGCCGCGACCACCCCTCGGGGGCCATCAGCTCGATCTCGAACCCGGTCTTCCAGTCCAGCGTGGCCATGCGCGCCAGCCTAGCAGCCGACGTCCGCCTGTCAGCCCTCGGCTTCGGGCTGAGCCACGCCGGGGAGCGCCACGCAGCGCTGCCGCGTCCCGCCGCCGGGCGCCGCCTCGACGCGGGGCGCGATGGTCGCCACCGTCGTCCCGTCCCCGCCATAAGTGGCCAGGAACTGACAGCCCGTCTGCAGGTCGGTCAGGACGAAGACGCCCGGCTGGTCCGTCGCCGTTTTCGAGAAGGTCGCCCCGACCGCAGCCAGCAGGGCCCCGCCCGGATTGTCGATGGCCTGCTGCACCTGCGCCGTGCGGGTGTTGACGGTCTCCAGCGTCTGTTCGGCCTGGGCGGCCGTGTCCTGGAGGTCCTGCAGGGTCGAGACGCCCTCCTCGCAAGCAGCGAGGGTCAGGGCGGCGGCGGAGGCGGCGAACACGGCGATCAGCTTCATGCCGTCTCCCTGCCCTACGCGGGTGCGCCTGTCGCCCGGACACAAGGTCGCCCCACGCCTTGACCCAGCCCCGGTCACATGGCCTTTGCGCCGCCTGATGAAGACCGCCGATTTCGACTTCGACCTGCCCGAGGACCGCATCGCCCTGCGGCCCGCCGATCCGCGCGACAGCGCCCGGCTGCTGGTGGTGAAGGACGGCGATCTGGGCGACCACGTCATCCGCGACCTGCCCGACTTCCTGCGCCCCGGCGACGCCCTGGTCTTCAACGACACCCGCGTCATCCCCGCCCGCCTGTCCGGCGTCCGCGAGCGGATCGGACAGGAGGGTGAGACCCTGACCGTCCCGGTCGAGGCCACCCTGCACCACCGCGACGCCCCCGACGTCTGGTCCGCCTTCATGAAACCGGGCAAGCGCATCAAGGACGGCGACCGCATCCGCTTCGGCGCCCACGGCGGCGGCGCCTGCGAGCTCGGCCGCCTCGACGCGACGGTCGCGGCCAAGCACGACGACGGCCTCATCACCCTGAAGTTCGATCTCGCCGGTCCGGCCCTCGACGACGCCATCCGCGACGTCGGGGTCATGCCCCTGCCGCCCTACATCGCCGCCAAACGGCCCGAGGACGACCGCGACCGTTCGGACTACCAGACCGTCTTCGCCGAGCATGACGGCTCCGTCGCCGCGCCCACGGCGGGCCTGCACTTCACCCCCCGCCTGCTCGACGCCATTCGGGCGAAACGCGTCTCGACCCACGCCGTGACCCTGCATGTCGGCGCCGGCACCTTCCTGCCGGTCAAGGCTGACGACACCGCAGAGCACAAGATGCACTCCGAATGGGGCGAGGTGTCCTCAGAGACCGCCGCCGCCCTCAACGCCGTCCACGCGAACGGCGGCCGTATCGTCTGCGTCGGCACCACATCGCTGCGCCTGCTCGAGTCCGCCACGACGCCGGAGGGCGAGATCCGCCCCTTCCACGGCGACACAGCCATCTTCATCATCCCCGGCTACCGCTTCCGCGCCGTCGACGTCCTGATGACCAACTTCCACCTGCCGAAGTCGACCCTGTTCATGCTGGTCAGCGCCTTCGCCGGGCTGGAGACCATGAAGGCTGCCTACGCGCACGCCGTCTCCAACGGCTATCGCTTCTACTCCTACGGCGACGGCTCCCTGCTGCATCGCGCGCCCTTGACCTGAGAACGCCCCCGGCGTCCTCTGCGGCCCCTCGCCGTCAGTCCCGGATCGCCTTCATGTCGCGTCTCGCCGCCTCCGCCTGCCTCGCCGCCCTTCTGATCGCGAGCGCCTCGCCCTCGGCGGCCCAGACAGCGACCCCTCGCGGCCCGACAACCCCCGACATCGGCGGCTTCCCCGACAGCCCCCTGATCCCGGCCCCGACGCAGGAAACCTATCCCGGCGTCATCAAATACGAGGTCGACGCCACCGATCTGGATCACCGCGTCATCTCGGTGCGCCAGACCATCCCCGTCGCCAGCCGCAGCCTGACCCTCCTCTATCCGAAATACCTGCCCGGCAACCATGCCGACTCCGGTCCGATCCAGCTGTTCGCCGGCCTGACGATCACCGCCGCCGGCCAGCGGGTCGAATGGCGCCGCGACGCCGTCGACCCTTACGCCTTCCACATCGATGTGCCCGAGGGCGCGACCGAGATCGTCGCCGAGTTCCAGTGGCTGACCCAGTCCGACAACGCCAACTGGCGCGTCGTCATGACCCCGACCATCGTCAACATGGAGTGGGAAAAGGCCCTCCTCTATCCCGCCGGCTATCGCTCGACCGGCATCACCTTCGCGCCCTCGATCAAGCTGCCGGAGGGCTGGAACTACGGCGTGGCGCTGGAGACCACGTCTTTCGAGAATGGCGTCGCCACCTTCGCCCCTGTTGACCTCTACACCCTGGTCGACAGCCCGATGTTCGCGGGCCAGCACTACCGCCGCATCGACATCGACGCGAACGGCGAGGACGTCCATCTGAACGTCGTCGCCGACACGGCCGAGAACCTCGCCCCCACCGACGAACAGATCGGCTTCTATACCGCCATGGTGACCCAGGCCGACCGCCTCTACGGCTCGCGCCACTAGGACAAATACGAGTTCCTGCTGGCCCTGACCGACCAGCTGGGCGGCATCGGTCTGGAGCACCATCGCTCGTCCGAAAACACCGCCAGCCCGAACTTCTTCACCAGCTGGAACGCCTCGGCCGGCAACCGCGCCCTGCTCCCGCACGAGTACACCCACTCCTGGAACGGCAAGTTCATGCGCCCGGCGGACGAGCTGACGGCCAACTACAATGTCCCGACCGAGAACAGCCTGCTGTGGGTCTACGAGGGCCAGACGGAGTACTGGGGCGACGTCCTCTCGGCACGCGCGGGCCTGCATACGAAGGCCCAGGCCCTGATCCTGCTCGCCGACCGCGCCGCCTTCTACGAGAACCAGCCGGGTCGCCAGTGGCGGAACCTGCAGGACGTCAACAACCACAACCTGCTGGGCTACCGCGTCCCCGGTCAGTGGACGTCCTGGATGCGCGGCACCGGCGACTACTATGACGAGGCCGCCCTGATGTGGCTGGACGCCGACACCCTGATCCGCGAGCTGAGCCGCGACCGGAAGTCGCTGGACGACTTCGCCCGCACCTTCTTCTCGCCCGAGGGCTCGGACGGAAACTGGACGCCGCGCGGCTATACGTTCGAGGATGTCGTCACGGCCCTGAACGCGGTCCAGCCCCATGACTGGGCGACCTTCCTGCGGACCCGGCTGGACGCCGCCGGCCCCGACGCCCGCGCCCCGCTCGACGGCCTGGCCCGCGGCGGCTACCGCCTGGTCTATGTCGAGGAGCCGAACGCCGACGAGAAGGCCGTGAACGGCACCTGGGGTTCGGACTTCCGCTATTCGCTGGGCTTCAGCCTCAGCGGCCCCACCCTGCGCATCGGCGCCATCCAGTGGGGCGGTCCCGCCTATGAGGCGGGCATCGGCGCCGGCTGGGACCTGATCGCCGTAGGCGACCGCGTGGCCACCGCCGAGGTGCTCCGCGCCGCCGTCACCGCCGCCAAATCGGGCGACGCCCCCATCCGCCTGATCCTGCGGCAGGGCCAGCGTATTCGCACGGTGGAAATCCCCTACAGCGGCGGCCTCCGCTACCCGCGCCTCGAACGCATCGAGGGCACGCGCGACCGGATCGGCGACATCATGACCCCGCGAGGGCGGTAGGCGGCCGGGGCGGATCCCAGCCTCGGAACCGGCGGCGCCGGCGGTCGTTGGCTTTGGACAGGAGAATCTCCATGACCCAGTCAGACACCACACCCCAACCGTCCAAGAATGCCCATCAGGACCCTGCCGCCGGCGTCCGCCGCCCGGATCAGGGCGGCACGAACCAACCCGGCCAGACGCAGGAAGGACCCGCTTCCGGCGGAGAAGGCGCCGCCGGCGCGGGCGGCCCCAAGGGCTTCGGAACCGGCCAATGAGCATGCGGCTTTACGCGGTCGTCCTCGAGGCAAACGGCATTCAGCGCGAGGTGCGCGTGCCCTCGCCCACCGACGTTCAGGCGGCCGACGCGGCCGCCCCGCTCATGCAGGACGGCGAGGCGATCGTCTCGATTTCCGAGGTCGAGGGCGAAGGCTGGACCTCCGCAGGCGCCGCGCCGCCCAAGTCCCAAGCCGAGGAGTTCGCGCCTGTCACGCCGGGCGCCGCCTCACTGGATCACTGACAACAAAAAGGGCCGGTGGTTTCCCACCGGCCCTTTCCGAGAATAACCCGTGAGGGTTCTTCTTACTTGATCTGCACCTTGGCGCCGGCTTCGGTCAGCTTCTTGGCGACTTCGTCGGCGGCTTGCTTGGAGACGTTCTCGACGACGTTCTGCGGAGCGCCTTCGACCAGGTCCTTGGCTTCCTTCAGACCCAGGTCCGAACGCACGCCACGGACTTCCTTGATGACGTTGATCTTCTTGTCGCCGCCGTCCAGCAGGACGACGGTGAACTCGGTTTGCTCTTCGGCGGCTTCAGCCGGAGCACCACCGCCAGCGGCGGCGCCGCCGGCCGGCATGGCCATGGCGACCGGAGCAGCGGCGCTGACGCCCCACTTTTCTTCCAGCAGCTTGGAGAGTTCGGCGGCTTCGAGGACGGTCAGCGAGGACAGGTCTTCGACGATCTTGGACAGGTCAGCCATGTCAGTTTTCCTTCGGGGAATAGGTAGGTTTCAGAGAGGGGTATGCGGAGATGGAAAGGCTTACGCGGCTTCCTTCGCGCCGTAGGCGCTGAAGACGC
The DNA here is from genome assembly GCA_946481405.1 of uncultured Brevundimonas sp. The sequence continues at coordinate 8,405 of CAMLNY010000017.1, forward strand.
GGGCCAGCTGGGCGGCGGGCGCCTGGACGACACCGGCGATCTTGGTCGCGGGCGCGTTGAGCAGGCCGAGCAGCGAGGCGCGGATTTCGTCGAGGGTCGGCAGCTTGGAGAGGCTCTCCACGCCCTTCGGATCGACGACGGTCTCGCCCATGAAGCCGCCGACGATAACGAACTTGTCGTTGCCCTTGGCGAATTCGGTCGCGACCTTGGCGGCCGTGGCGGGGTTCTCGGCATAGGCGATGCCCACGGGACCCTTGAACAGGCCGTGGTAACCGCTGCCTTCTTCCGCGGCGAGCGCCTTCAGCGCCAGGCGGTTCTTGACCACCTTGAACGCTCCGCCCGCGGTGCGCAGACGGCCCCGCAGGTCTTCCATTTCCGCAACGGTCAGACCCAGGTTGTGGGTCACGACCACGCTGCCGGCCTCGGCGAAGACGCCTTTCAGCGACTCGATCGATTCGGCCTTTTGTGCGCGATCCATTGCGGTCTCCAGTCTTGAGGTTCGACGCCGGGCTTATTCCCGACGGCGAGTGGCCAAAGCGCTTCGCGTCGCCGCGAGGCGTTCAGGCCGGGTAGCAATGTCCGAAGGATGCTCTGACAGGTCCGTCCCGGAACCGGGCCGACCGATGTCGTCTGCGTCCCCATCTCCCCACGGCGCTGGAGGGCTCTCCAGCATTTACGGCAAGGGTGGCCCCCTCGCCCCGAAGTTCTCGGACAGGCCCGTCAGGGCCGAAGCCCTGACGGAGAGGCGCGCTCTATACAGGAAGACGGGCGGAAAGCAACCGGGTCAGTGCTTGTTCAGGCCCGCCGCGTCGGGGCTTTGGCCGGGACAGTCGAACTCGGCGCAGTATTTGGCGACGAAGTCGGTGGCGAACGCCTGCATGAAGGTCTCCATCTCCTGCCCCTGCAGGGCCCCGACCTCATTCTGCTTGCGGGCGATGATCCGGCCCTGGGGCGTCTCGTAGAACCCGACCAGGGCGCGCAGTTCCTGTTCGGTGAAGCGTTCTGCGTACAGTCGTTCCATATCGTCGATCAGACCGCTCATGTGGCGGTTCATGATTTCTGGCAGGTTAGCGCGGGTCCAGGCGGCCTGCTCTTCCGTGGCATCGGTCTGCTCGGCCAGCATCTCGTCGATGACATCCTCGACCACCTTGTCGATGTTCCCGCGCACGATCGCGTCGATCACCCGCTCGGCCAGAGCCGCCCGCGCCGAGGGATCGCCATCCTGGGCGTGGGCTTGAGGAGCGAAGGCGCACAGGGCGCCGGCCGCTAAGGCAA
>CAMLNY010000018.1 GCA_946481405.1 uncultured Brevundimonas sp.
AGTCGGATCGCAACAATGCCCGCGACGGCCTGACCGGCGCACTGGCGGCTCACGACGGGCAGTATCTGCAGGTCATCGAAGGACAGCCGGACGTTCTGGACGGGCTGTTGCGGCGGCTGGAATCGGACCCGCGCCACAAGGACATCCGACTGATCGACCGGATGCAGATCGCCCAGCGCAGGTTCGAGGCCTGGACCATGGCCAATGCCCGGATCACGCCGGCGATGGCGGGCCTGCTGGAACGGCTGGTGCATAACCCGCAGCTCGATCCGAACGCCGCCGTCGACATGCTGTTCGAGGCGTCGCAAGCGGCGTGAGCCGGTGCTAGGGGTGCGGTGAACCGATAAGGACCGCTCCATGCATCTCGCCCGTTTTCCCCGCGTGCGCCTCGCCCATCTGCCGACGCCGCTGGAGCCGCTGCCGCGTCTGTCGGAGGCGCTGGGGGTTGAGCTCTGGATCAAGCGGGACGACTGCACCGGGCTGGCCGGCGGAGGCAACAAGACGCGCAAGCTCGAGTTCCTGCTGGGCGCGGCTTTCGAGGAGGGCGCCGATACGCTGGTGACCCAGGGCGCGGTGCAGTCGAACCATGTGCGCCAGACGGCGGCTGCCGCCGCGGCGCACGGGTTGAAGTGCGAGGTCATTCTGGAGGAGCGGACCGGGTCGAAGGCGGTGGACTATACCCGCAACGGCAATGTCCTGCTGGACCGGCTGTTCGGCGCCGGGGTTCGCTCCGTGCCCGGAGGATCGGACATGGTCGCCGAGCTGGAGACCACGGCGGAGGCGGTCCGGGCGCAGGGCGGAAAGCCCTATGTGATCCCGGGCGGCGGGTCGAACCCGGTCGGGGCGCTGGGCTATGTCGATTGCGCGCGCGAGATCGTGGTGCAGGCCGACGAACTGGATCTGGCCGTCGACCGGATCGTGACGGCGACGGGAAGTGCCGGGACCCATGCCGGTCTGGTCGCGGGTCTGGCCGTGCTGGGCGCCGACATTCCGGTGCTGGGCATCGGGGTCCGGGCGCCCAAGGAGAAGCAGGAAGCCAATGTCCTGAAGCTGGCGAAGGAGACGGCGGCGCTGCTGGGCCATCCGGACCGGGTGACCGACGACATGGTGGTCGCCAACTGCGACTATGTCGGCGAGGGCTACGGCCTGATCGACCAGGGGGTGGCCGACGCCCTGATGCTGGCGGCGCGGACCGACGGCATCGTCCTGGACCCCGTCTATTCGGGCAAGGCGATGAAGGGCCTGATGGCGCTGGCGAAGGCCGGGCGGTTCGAGGGCGAGCGGGTGGTGTTCCTGCACACCGGCGGAGCGCAGGGGATCTTCGGCTATCAGGGCGAGCTGGAGCCGATGTTCGGGTGATGCGAGGCTTTCTCGCGGCCTCCCGGAGGATGTAGGTAAGGCCTTGTCCAAGGGGGAATCATGTCCGGCAAATCTTCTCCAACCCGCCTGATCGTCGGCGTCATGATCGGGGCGGCGATCGCCCTGATCGCGCTGGCGGTCTGGATGATCGCCAAGGACGAAGGATCGCCCGTGTTCGTGGCGGTGGCGGGATCCATGCTGGCCGCCGGGGCGGCCGTGATCGCCGCGCAGGATCGCAAGAAGCGCTGAGCAGACGTCCGGACGACGGTGCCTGCCGCCCCCTTGACGTCAGAGCGCGCCAAACCATCTCGAAGCGCCGGAACGGGCCCTGTCGGCCCGCGGGAGTTGGAGTATGGAAACGATCAGTGTGGAGCCGCTGGACGGCGGCTGGGCGGTGAAGACGAACGTCGTCGCCAACGACATGGTCTTTCGTTCGGGCCATGACGCCGAGACCTCGGCGCGCGCCCTGGCGGAACGGCTGGCGCGGCAGGGGGAGCCGGTGAAGCTGCAGCTTCGGCTGAGACACACGGACAGAACGGTCCGCATGGTCGCCCTGCCGCCGATCCATGAGGCGGAGCCAGTGCGGCTGATCGAACTGCCTCCGCCGCTTTCCCCGGCGGGGGCCCCGCTTGAGAGCGGTTCGATGGCGTCCGCCGCTTCCGTCCGCTAAGCGCGGGGCGGCGATACGGCGGACGGTCGCGGAGCCGGTGGGAAGAGGTTCTGGGCGTTCTGGGCGGGATGGGGCCGGCCGCGACGGTGGCGTTTCTGGCGCGGTTGCAGGCGCTGACGCCGGCGCAAGGCGACGCCGATCACATCCGGGTCGTCATGGATATGAACCCGCAGGTGCCGGACCGGAACACGCGGCCGGGCGAGGCGGAGGCCGAGCTGGGCGCCATGGCGTTGAAGCTGAAGGCGGCCGGGGCCGAGGTGCTGGCCATGCCGTGCAATACGGCCCATGCCCAGAAGCCGGGAATCGAGGCGGCGGGCCTGCCCTTCATCGACATGATCGCCGAGACGGTGGCGGCGGCGAAGGCGACGGATGCGCGCGCCGTGGGCGTTCTGGCCACCCCGGGCGGGGAGGCCCTGTATGTCGCGGCGCTGACGGCGGCGGGGGCGAAGCCGGTGGTTCTGCAGGGGGAGGACCGGGCGGCCTTCATGGCCTGCGTCTATGGCGTGAAGCGCGGCGACGTCGGTGTGGACAATCGCGCGGCCATGGCGCGGCTGGCCTCGGCGCTGAACGTCGCGGGCGCGGATGCGGTGATTGCGGGGTGTACGGAGGTTCCCCTGTTGCTCGACGCGGCCGATGTGTCTGTTCCGCTGGTGGATTCAGCAGAGGTGCTGGCCGAAGCTTGCGTCAGGATGTGCAAGGACTGATGTGACGATCGATCCGGTCGCGGATAGACTGTAATCCATTGGTATTGTGCGACTTGTTCGCAATATAAAACCGCAATATTTCGGACACGAACTTCACAAGCACGGCCGTTACCGCTGCGCCCCACCACATTCCGGGGAGCACCATCCATGTCCGAGATCCACCTGACCGGTCGCCACGACGACGGCGATATCGAGCTGAACACCTCGTCCAACCCGACTTTCGGCTCGATCCTGCAGGAGCGCCAGTCGCGCCGCGCAGTCATGGGCGGCATGGCCTCGGTCGCGGCCCTGTTCGGCCTCGCCGGCTGTGACGACGGCGGCGACCAACCGCGTTCGGACGCGACGGTCTCGGCCGGCGCCGACGGCGTCACCACCTCGGGCAAGACCGTCACCCTGACCGGCACGGCCACCGGATCGAGCGGCCCCCTGTGCACCCAGGTCCCGGGCCCGACGGTCATCCTGACGGGCGCCAACACCAACAACGCCAGCTTCACGGCGCCGAGCGTGGCGGCCGCCACCCCGCTGGTCTTCGCCTTCAACGCCCCGGGTTCGAACAACATCATCGCCACCGCCCAGACGACCGTGACGGTCAGCCCGGCGGTCCTGGGCTTCAACGCCGTGGTCAAGAACCTGCTGGACGTCGTGACCGTGCCGGCCGGCTATTCGGTCAGCGTCCTGTATCGTCTGGGCGACCCGATCACCGCCGCGACCCCGGCCTACGCCAACAACGGCACGGACACCGGCTTCGCCTCGCGCGGCGGCGACCACCACGACGGCATGTCCTATTTCGGCCTGGGGGCCACGACCGGCCTGCGGGACGACGCCTCCTCGACGCGCGGACTGCTGGTGATGAACCACGAGAACATCACCGCCGCCTATCTGCACCCGAACGGCCCGACCTCGGCCGGCGGCGTCCGCCCGGAAGCCGAGGCCATCAAGGAGATCGAGGCCCACGGCGTGGCCGTGATCGAGATCCTGAAAGGGACATCGGGCTGGAACTACGTCCAGAACTCGACTTTCAACCGCCGCATCACCCCGAACACCCCGACCGAGATCCGCGGTCCGGCCCGCGGCGACGCCCAGATGCGCACCGCCTGGTCCCCGACGGGCGTGGCCGGTCGCGGCACCGTCAACAACTGCGCCAACGGCTATACCCCCTGGGGCAGCTACCTGACCTGCGAGGAGAACTGGGCGGGCTATTTCCGTCGTTCGTCGACCGACAACGCCGGCCGTACGGCCAGGGAAGTCGTCGCCCTGAACCGCTACGGCGTGTCGCAGGGCGCGGCCGGCGCGAACAACTGGGCCTCGGTCATCCCGACCGTTCCGGGCACGACCATTTTCGCCAAGTGGAACGCCTCGGTCATCACGGGCGACGCCACGACCGATTTCCGCAACGAGCCGAACCAGTACGGCTGGGTCGTCGAGATCGACCCGTATGACGCCGCCTCGATGCCGAGGAAGCGCACGGCCCTGGGCCGCATGGGTCACGAGGGCGCCTGGCCGTCGAACTTCGTCGCCGGCCGCCGTCCGGTCTTCTACATGGGCGACGATTCGCGCGGCGAGTATTTCTACAAGTTCGTCTCGGCCACGCCGTGGGTCGCCGCCGACGCCCAGAACGCCGACCGCCTGTCGATCGGCGACAAGTATCTGGACAACGGCACGCTCTACGTGGCCCGTTTCGACGCGACGGGGAACGGTGCGTGGCTGCCGCTGGTGTTCGGTCAGGGCAATGTGACCGCCGCCAACCCGGCCTATGCCTTCGCCAGCCAGGCCGACGTCCTGATCAACGCCCGTCTGGCCGCCGACGCCGTCGGCGCGACCAGGATGGACCGTCCGGAATGGGCCGCCGTCAACCCGGCCAACGGCGAGGTCTATCTGACCCTGACCAACACCAACGCCGCCAGCCGCTCGCTGGCCGCCACGGACGCCGCCAACCCGCGCCACTACAACGACCCGCGCGGCGCCACGAACCAGTTCGGCAATCCGAACGGCCACATCATCCGTCTGCGCGAGACAGGGGACAATCCGGAAGCCACCACCTTCCAGTGGGACATCTACGCCTTCGGCGCCGGAGCGGACCTGAATGCGACCAACATCAACGTCTCGGGTCTGGATGCGACGAACGACTTCTCGTCGCCGGACGGCCTGTGGTTCGGCCGCCCGCAGAACGCCTCGGGTCTGGTCAATCCGCTGCTTTGGATCCAGACGGATGACGGCGCCTACACCGACGTGACCAACTGCATGATGCTGGTCGCCCAGCCGGGCGTGGTCGGCGACGGCGGCGCGAAGACGATCACCAACACGGACTCTACCGGCGCGACCCGCTCCCAGTCGACTTTCGTCGGCAAGGCCCCGGGGATGCAACTGCGTCGCTTCCTGGTCGGACCGAAGGAATGCGAATTGACCGGCATCGACTCGACGCCGGACGGCAAGACCCTCTTCGTCAACATCCAGCACCCGGGCGAGAACGGCACGGGCGCCGCGCCGACCTCGTTCTGGCCCGCCAGCCAGACGGGCGGCACGGGCTCGCGCCCGCGCTCGGCGACGATCGTCATCACCAAGGACGACGGCGGGGTGGTCGGCCTGTAAGGCCGGTCCTCCGGAGACGGATCGGGGCGCGCCGGAATCGGAGCGCCCCTTTTTCGTTGCGACGAAACGCGACCGGTCGCATTCAGGGCGGGTGGAAAGACAGGGTTTGATCATCGATTGCGACCCGGGCGTGGACGATGCCGTGGGGCTGCTGCTGGCCTTCGCCTCTCCGGAGCTGGATCTGAAGGCGATCACGACGGTGGGCGGCAACGTCTCCGTCGAGAAGACGACGCGCAACGCACGGATTGTCCGGCACGTGGCGGGGCGCGACGAGGTTCCCGTGTACGCGGGGGCGGAGCGACCGCTGCGGCGCGAACCGGCCGGAGCGGGAGAGTTCCACGGGGCCGAGGGGCTGGGCGATCTGGAGGCGGTCGAACCGGACGCTCCGGCGGCGGAGGGATCGGCGGTCGACGCCATCGTGCGGATCGTAATGGAGGCGCCGGCCCGGTCGATCGTGCTCGTCGTCATGGGGCCGATGACCAATGTGGCGCTGGCGCTGCGGGCCGAGCCCCGGCTGGTCGAACGGCTGGGGACCGTCGTGGTCATGGGCGGGGCGCGGTCGGAGGGGGGCAACATCACGGCTTCCGCCGAGTTCAACATCTGGGCCGATCCGGACGCGGCGGCGGAGGTGTTCGCCAGCGGCTGCGAGATGGTGGTGATGGGGCTGGACGTGACCCATTGCGTGCGGGCGACCGAGGAGCGGATCCAGGACATCGAGGCGGGCGGCACGCCGCAGTCGGCCATGGCGGGCGCCATGGTGCGGTTCTCCCAGCGGATCGAGCGGGAAATCGTCGGCTGGGACGCGGCGCCCCTGCATGATCCGTGCACGGTGGCGTGGCTGCTGCGGCCCGATCTGTTCGAGCTGAGGCCCTGCCGGATCGAGGTCGAGACCGAGAGCGAACTGACGCGCGGTCATACGGCGGTGGAGTTCCGGGTCGATCCGGAGACGGCGCGGCACCAGTGGGCGGTCGGGGCCTTCTCTCAGGAGATCTTCGAGCTGATCGCCACGCGGCTGGGGGCAGCGCAATGAACATCACCGTGGTCGGGTCGATCAATCTGGATCTGGTGGCGAACGCCCCGTCCCTGCCGGCGGCGGGGGAGACGGTGACGGGGGCGACGCTGGCGCGCCATCCGGGCGGGAAGGGCGCCAATCAGGCTCTGGCGGCCGAGAAACTTGGAGCAGAAACAAGCCTGATCGGCCGGGTCGGCAATGACGCCATGGCGGGCGAGGCGCTGGCCCTGATGGAGGAATTCGGGGTCGATCTGTCGGGGGTGGAGGAGGACATCGCCGCGCCGACGGGCGTGGCCCTGATCGCCGTCGATCCGTCGGGCGAGAACCAGATCGTGGTGGCGGCCGGGGCGAACCATCTGGTGACGCCGGAGCAGCTGCCGGTGCGGATCGAGAGCGCCCTGATCGTGCAGCTGGAGTTGCCGATCGAGACGGTGGAGGCGGCGGTGGGCCGGGCGGTGGGCTTCGTCTGCGCCAATCTGGCGCCCGCCCAACCGGTGTCGGAACAGCTGCTGCGGCGCTGCGACCTGATCGTGGTCAACGAGATCGAGGCGGCGTTCTACGGCGAGGCGCTGCACAGGGGCGGGGGCCGGGTGGTGGTGACGCAGGGCGCGCGCCGGCCGGGTCGGAACCCGGCGAGGGCCTCGGCCACCGTGCGGGTGGAGAAGAACTCCCTGCCCGTGGGCCGGGGCCCAGCCGTCACTGCCGACGCGGGACGAGGTGGAGGCCGTCCTCGGCGGCTAGCGCCTGGACTTCTCGATGCCGCTGAAGAACCAGGCCATGTAGAGGCGGAACAGCCAGCCGCCGGGGGCAGTCCTCGCCGTCGTCACGGCGCGGCGGCCACGACCCTTGAACTCCTTGACTACCATGGAACGCATACCTTCCCCGACTGACGCTGCGGAAAGCGCCAGAGACGGGATGGTTCCTGTGTCAGCGGGCGTACGCCCCGGTGTCAGACCCCGCCCATATAGTCGCGCTTGCCAATCGGCACGCCCGCGCCGCGAAGCAGGGCGTAGGCGGTGGTGACGTGGAAGTAGAAGTTCGGGACGGCGAAGCCGGTCACATACTGCTGGCCGTGGAACTTCATCTCGCCGCCGGGGAAGGTCAGCACGACTTCCTTCTGCTCCTGACCGTCAACGGCCTCGCGCGGGACCGAGGCCAGCCAGGCGAGGGTCGAGGCGATGCGCGCCTTCAGCTCGGCGATGGTGGTCTCTGAGTCATCGTTCACCGGGGCGGAGACGCCGGAGAGGCGGGCGAGGCAGAGCTTGGGGCTGTCGCAGGCGGTCTGAACCTGTTTCGAGAAGGGGTTCATGTCGTCGATGATGCGCAGCGACAGATAGGCGCTCGGGTCGACGCCGGTCGCCTCGGCATGGGCGACGGCCTTGTCGAGCAGGCCGTCGAGGGCCCGCAGGCCGCGCGTGAAGGGCGGGACGGTCAGGTCGTAGAGTTCGGTCGCCATGGGTGCGTTTCCTTTGCACAGGGTGCCGACGGCTTAGCCGTTGTCACGCCTTGGCGAAACAGCCCTTTGAGGCCTAGGGTCAGTCGCCGTCGGGGGAGACGGAGCTGTTCGGAATGAACCCAATGATCCGCACCCTGTCGGTCGTCGCCGTGGCGATGACGCTCGTCGCCTGCCAGCCGTCCGGACAGGGCGAGCCGACGGAAGGTCCTGCAGCCCGGCTTTCGGGCGAGGGCGTGCCGGCCAACTACGACTGGCATTTCACGCCGCACGGCGGGACGGGCGAACTGGACTTCGGCGACGGCGACTGGGCCGAGGGGGTGAGTGTCTTCACCCTGTCCTGCCTGCCGGACTCTCAGACGGTGGAGATGACCTGGGGCTATGAGGAGGACGCGGTCCTGACCTCCGGCACGGCGACCGGCACCTTCCGGCCCGCCTCGCGCGTGCCGACCGATCATCCGGTGATGGCGGCGCTGAAATCGAGCGGGGCGATCGACGTGGGCCTGAGCGCCGCCGACATGCGGCTGGTCGCCAAGGACGCGGGCAAGGGCGAGATCGCGGCCTTCTTCGACTACTGCGACACGGGCAAGAACCCGATGTACTCCGCCGAGGCGGCCATCGCCGAGGACGAGGCCCGCGCGGCCGTGGCGGCCGAGGTGGCGGCCCAGGCCGAGCCGGCGGAAGGTGCGGCCCCTGCGGCCGAGGCGACCCCGGCTCCGGCCGCGGAAGCGCCGAAGACCTAGAAGGTCACCACCAGACGAACGACCTCGCCGGCGTGGAGCCGGTCGAAGCCCGCGTTGATGTCGTCGAGCGGGATGGTTCCGCTCATCAGCCGGTCCACGGGCAGGCGGCCCTGACGGTAGAGGGCGACGTAGCGCGGGATGTCGCGGCTGGGCACGCAGGTCCCGATGTAGGAACCTTTCAGGGTGCGCTCCTCGCCGACCAGCGAGACGACGTTGACGGGCAGGGCGGCGTCGGGCGGCGGCAGGCCGGCGGTGATGGTGGTCCCGCCGCGCCGGGTCATCTTCCAGGCGGCCTCGAGCGCGCGGATGGACCCGGCCATCTCGAACACGAAGTCTGCGCCGCCGTTGGTCAGGGCGCGGACCTGATCGACGGCGTCGGGGTCGGCGGCGTTGACGGTCTGGACCGGACCCAGGGTGCGGGCCAGCACCAGCTTGTCCTCGGAAAGGTCGACCGCGATGACCGGCGAGGCGCCGGAGGCGAGCGCGCCCAGCACGCTGGCGAGGCCGACGCCGCCCAGACCGACGACGACCGCGCTCTGGCCAGCCTTGATCTGGGCCGTGTTCACCACCGCGCCTACGCCGGTGAGGACAGCGCAGCCGAACAGGGCGGCCTCGGCGAACGACAGGGCCGGGTCGATCTTCACCAGCGAGCGGCGCGAGACCACGGCCCGCTCGGCGAAGGCGGAGCAGCCGAGGTGGTGGTTGAGTGGATGGCCGTGGCTGTGGATGCGTTTCGCGCCGCTGAGAAGTTCGCCCTTTCCGTTAGCGGCGGCGCCGGGCTCGCACAGGGCGGGACGACCCTCCGCACACGGATTGCAGTGCCCGCAGGAGGGCATGAAGACCATGGCGACGTGGTCGCCGACGGCGAGGTCGGTGACGCCCTGACCCAGCGCCTCGACGACGCCGGCGGCCTCGTGGCCCAGCGCCATGGGCATGGGACGGGGGCGGTCGCCGTTGATGACGCTGAGGTCGGAGTGGCAGAGCCCGGCGGCCTTGATCGCCACCAGCACCTCGTCGCGGCCCGGCGGATCGAGCATCACC
>CAMLNY010000019.1 GCA_946481405.1 uncultured Brevundimonas sp.
TCCGGGTGATCGCCCCATGGCGCGAGTGGGAGTTCAAATCCCGCGAGGCCCTGCTGGACTTCGCCGAGAAGAACCAGATCCCGATCGCCAAGGACAAGCGCGGCGAGGCCCCCTTCTCGGTCGACGCCAACCTTCTGCACTCCTCGTCCGAGGGCAAGGTGCTGGAAGACCCCGCCGTCGAGGCCCCCGAGTTCGTCCACCAGCGCACGATCTCGCCGGAGGACGCGCCGGACAAGGCGACGATCATCACTATCGGCTTCGAGAAGGGCGACGCTGTCTCCATCGACGGCGTGGCCATGTCGCCGGCCACGATCCTGACGAAGCTGAACGAACTTGGCCACGACAACGGCATCGGCCGTCTGGATCTGGTCGAGAACCGCTATGTCGGCATGAAGTCGCGCGGCGTCTATGAGACGCCCGGCGGCACCATCCTGATCGCCGCCCACCGCGGCATCGAGTCGATCACGCTGGACGGGGGCGCCATGCACCTGAAGGACCAGCTGATGCCGAAGTATGCGGAGCTGATCTACAACGGCTTCTGGTTCTCGCCCGAGCGCGAGATGCTGCAGGCCGCGATCGACCTGTCGCAGCAGAAAGTCTCGGGTACGGTCCGGGTCAAGCTCTACAAGGGCAATGTCTCGGTCATCGGCCGCGAGAGCCCCAACAGCCTCTACGACCAGGATCTGGTGACTTTCGAGGAGGGCGTCCAGGCCTACGACCACAACGACGCAGGCGGCTTCATCAAGCTCAACGCGCTTCGTCTGCGGGTTCTCGCCAAGCGCGACCGCAAGGCTTGATCGACATCCCGTCGCGACGCCTGACGAAAGGCGCCGTGACGAGCGCTTCGGATAACACGGTCTTGCGTCTTTCCGGGTTCGGGGACATCGTTCCCCGGCCTTTGGGAGGGTTCCATGCGCAAGTTCGTGTTCCTGGCGGCCGCCGCCGTCCTCGCCGCTGCGACGCCAGTTCTGGCGCAGAGCATTCCGGCCGCCATCCCCGCCGTCATCCCGACGCCTCTGGACTGGGTCGATATTCCGGCCCTGGCTCCGGCGGTCACCGACCGTCCGACGCGCGACCGGATGAATCAGGAGATCGTCAACGCCATCCTGCAGGCCGACGGAAACCAGGATCAGGCCCGTCGGGCCATCGCGGTCATCGTCAACCGCTATCAGGAAGCCGCCCAGGCGCAGGGCGCGCGGACCCGCCCCGGCCCGAAATAAGGCTCGCCTTCACGGAGTTTCGACTTGAGCCGGCCGCGATTTCGCGACACGGACGGCCCGAACATCCGAGAGCCTGCATGTCCTTCCTTCCTGCCCTGCTTCTGATCGCCGCCCTGTCGCAGTCCGCGCCCGTCCAGGGGCAGGACGCGCCCCCGACGGAGACTCCGGCGGCGGCGGCCGAGACCGCCACGGCCGATGCCGCAGAGGCGCCGGCGGAGGAAGAACTGTCGCCGGAAGAGGCGGCCTTCAACGTGCGATCGGCCGCGCTGGGCCAGCGGGTTCTGGCCGTGGACGAGGAGATGAAGTCCACCGCGCGCCTGGCCGCGCTGGACCCGGTCGTCGCCGAGACCGCGTTGAACGACCTCCAGTCCGGCTTCCAGGCCGAGATCGACGCCTTCATCCAGGATTTCTTCAACGTCGCCGGCGAGAAATACGCCCGCCTTCCCGCCGACGAGCAGGAAGCCTTCCGCAATGGCGTGGAGCATACGGCGGCCCAGCTCTCCATCCTGCCCCAATCCATGCGCGACAGGGCCGTGGCCGCGGCCGCCCTTCCGCCGCCCGCTCCCGCCGTCAACTGAGCCCGATCCTTCCACTCCGTGAGTCTCGCATGATCCGCGCCTTCGCCCTCGTCGCCGCTCTGACGGCCTTCGTTCCCGCCACGGCCGCTCTCGCGCAGGAGGCTCCCGCTCCGTCGGCCGCCGCGCCGGCGCCGACCGAGGCGGAGTTCGAGGCGACCGCCCAGGCCTTCGGCCAGCGCATCGAGGCCATGCAGGCCGAGATGAGCACGACGATCACCAACACCGAGGGCGATCCGACCCGCCGCGACGCCGAGCTGGACGCCATCGAGGCGCGCTACCAGCCCGAGGCGGAGGCGTTCGCCGCCGCCCTGCAGGCCTTCCTGGACGGTCAGGCCGCCCAGGTTCCTGAAGCCCAGCGGGCCGAGATGCAGGCCGGCATCGCCGCCGCCATGCCGCGCATTCGCGGCATCACCCGCGAGGTCCGCGCCACGCTCGAGGCGGCCGTCGCAGCGGGCCCGGCGGCGGGATCCTGACCTCGCCGCCTTCGCCTTACCGCGATTTCACTTGAGCTGATGGGGCGTCGGGCGGACCTTGGCGAGGAACCAAGGAGCTCCCGCCATGATCCGCGCCCTCTCGCTCGCCGCCGCCCTCGCCGTCCTGCCCCTGTCCCAGGCCCTCGCCGAGGACGGCGCCCAGACCGCGTCCGAAGCCGCCATCGAGCGGGCGTCCGAAGCCTTCGAGGCGCGGATGGAAGCCTTCGGCGAGCGCGCCGAGGCCATCGCCGAGGACGAGAGCCTCTCGGAAACGCAGCGCGAGCAGCGCATCGCCGCTCTCTGGACCGAGTACCAACCGGAAGTGTCGGCCTTCACTGCCGAGATCACCCGTCACGCCGGCCAGATCGCGGCCCAGGCTCTGGCCGACATCGACGTCGAGGCCCTGGTGTCCGAAGCGATGAACGACCCCGAGGTTCAGGAAGCCATGCGCGCCGCCCCGGCCCTGGCCCAGGGCGTGGCCACTAATGGCGCCTGGGCCACCCAGGACCCCGAGCAGCTGGTCACCTATCAGCTGATGGCCCAGTACGCGCTCGACCAGGCCACCGACGCCGTGGTCGCCGAGGAAGCTGAGGCCGAACCGGCCGAAGAGACCACCGAGGAGTAGTCTTTCACGCCCACTCCCCTTGCGGGAGAGGGAGATCGCACACGGCGGCGCAGCCGTCGTTCTCGTGCGATCGGGTGAGGGGCGACACTCGACCTGACGATCGGGGCGTCTATCGTCCTCGCGCTCCGGAGCGACCCCTCACCCGCCGGCGCAATGACGATCGCTTCGCTCTCGTGCGCCGCCTCCCTCTCCCGCAAGGGGAGAGGGAGTTTCAGCGCCTACCGCAACGTCGCCGAATCCAGATCCAGCTCCGAGATCGGGATCAGCTCGACGTTCGGGTGTTTGGCCCGCAGGGCGTCGATGAACTGCGAGGCGTCGCCGACGATGACGAGGCTGGCCCGGTCGACTGGCAGGTGTTCGGCGAAGGCCGATTGTACGTCCTCGCCGTCGATCGCCTCGACCTTGCCGACATAGGCGGCGAGTTCGCTCATCGGCAGGTCGTAGAGGGCCAGGCCGGCCACCAGACCGCCCAGACCATCCACCGTCTCCAGAGACGATCCGAAGGCGCCGGTCAGGATGGCCTGACGGGTGGTCAGCTCCGAGGCGGTCGGCTGCGTCGTCGACAGGCGGGTGATCTCGGCCAGGATCAGGTCCGACACCTCCACGGCCGCATCGTTGCGGGTCTGGGCGCTGGCGGTGAACAGGCCGTCCTCGCGGCGGACGCCCAGCGACGAGCGGGTGCCGTAGGAGAGACCGCGCTTGATGCGGATTTCCTGGTTGAGGCGCGAGGTAAAACTGCCACCCAGCAGGGTATTGCCGAGCGTCAGGGGGAAGTAGTCGGCGTCGGTCCGCGACACGCCGCGCAGGGCGACGGTGACCGCGGCCTGACCGGCGCCCGGCTGATCGATGACGACCACGCGCGTCGGCAGCGCTTGGCCGGCGGCCTCGATCCGGGCCGCCGGACGGGCCGTCGCGTCGCGCCAGTCGCCGAATGCCGACTGGGCCAGCGACCGGGCTTGGGCTTCCGTGATGTCGCCGGAGAAGACGAGGGTGGCTTCGGAAGGCCGGTAGTAGGTGCGATGGAAGCCGGAGACGTCCTCGCGCGTCAGGGCCGGCACCGTGGTCAGGGTGCCTGAGCCGGGCGCGCCATAGGGGGCGTCGCCGTAGACCACGCGGGCGGCGGCCTGACCGGCGACCGGGCCGGGGGTGGACAGGCTGATGCGCAGGGCGTCGAGCGTCTGGTCGCGCTGACGGTCCAGTTCTTCTTGGGCGAAAGCCGGGTTGCGGACCAGATCGGCCATCAGGGCGACGGCCTGCGGGAAGACGTTGGCCGGGGCGTTGGCGTAGACATTCGAGAAGTCGGCGCCCGAACCCGCGCCGATGGCGGCGCCCAGTTGCTCGATCTCCGTGGCGATCTGGGGCGCCGACCGCGTGGCGGTCCCCTGGGTCAGCAGGCCGGCGGTCATGGACGCCAGACCCGCCTTGCCGGGCGCCTCGTTGGCCGAGCCCGCGTCGAAATTCAGGCGGGCCGACACCAGCGGCAAGCCCTCCTTTTCGACCACCAGCACCCGCATACCGTTGTCGAGACGGAAGTCGGCGACCGGCGGGGTGGTCGGGCTGACCGGCTCGGTCGTGGCCGGCATCCGCGCGCGCTCGGCCTCGGGGAGCAAGCTGAACACCTGACCCACGGGGGCCAGATCGGCCAGCGTCACCGGGGCGGTGATGTTGGCCTCCTGCGGCGTCACCGGATTGGCCTCGTCGGCGTTGAGATAGCGCAGGGTGACGGCCCGCTGGTCGGTCAGATAGCGGTTGGCGACGCGCTGGACGTCGGCGGCCGTGACGGCCTGGATCTCGGCGATCTCCCGGTCGGCGACTGAGGCGTCATTGGTATTGATCAGGGTCCAGCCCAGCACATTGGCGCGGTCCTCGACCGTCTCGCGACCCCGGAGCGCATCGGCGACCAGCTCGTTCTTGGCCTCGGTCAGTTCGGCCTCGGTGACCGGCGTGTCGCGGAACTTCGCGATCTCGGCGTTCAGGGCGGTCAGGCCTTCATCGACCGTGTGGCCGTCCGACATGATGGCCTGGGCCATCAGGTATCCGGCCTGCTGCGAGAAGTCGGGCGAGGATCCGGCCTGGGCGGCGATCTGCTGTTCGTAGACCAGCGAGCGGTACAGGCGCGAGCTCTCGCCGGTCGACAGGATGCCGTCCAGCACGGTCAGGGCCGCCCGGTCGGGATGGCCATAGGGCACGGTCGGCCAGGCGCGTACGACGGCCGGCAGGGGCACGTTCGGCGCATGGACGGTCATCTCGCGCGGCCCCGTGGGCTCGGGCTCCGAGGCGTCAGTGACCTCCAGCGGCCGGTCCGGATTGGCGATCGGCGTGAAATACCGGTCGATCCAGCCGTCCAGCTCGGCCTGGTCGAAATTGCCGGCGACGATCAGCACGGCGTTGTCGGGGCGATAGTAGGTGGCGTGGAAGCGGCGCACGTCCTCGATGGTCGCGGCGTCCAGATCCTCGATCGAACCGATGGTCGAGCGGCGATAGGGGCTCTGCTTGAACAGCAGCATCGGCAGGAACAGACGCAGCCGGCCGTAGGGATTGGCCAGAACGCCCTGCCGGTATTCCTCCTTCACGACGTCGCGCTCGCTCTCGAACACGCTCTCGTCGACGACCAGAGACGACAGGCGGCTGGCCTCGGCGAACAGCAGGCGCTCGAGGTGATTGGCCGGAATGGTCTCGTGATAGGCGGTGACGTCGTCACTGGTGAAGGCGTTGTTGTTGCCGCCCACGTCCTCGGTCAGGCGGTCGAACGTCTCGTCCGGAAAGTCCTTGGTCGCCTTGAACATCAGGTGTTCGAACAGGTGGGCGAAGCCCGAGCGGCCCTGCGGATCGTCCTTGGAGCCGACGCGGTACCAGACCTGCACCGTCACGTTCGAGGTCGACGTATCCCGCGAGGTATAGACGTCCATGCCGTTCGGCAGGGTCCGCTTGACGAAGCCCAGCGGCGGCACCTCCACGCTGGCGGGTGCCGACTGGGCCAGAACCGGCGAGACGGCGCCGAGGACGGAAACGAGGGCGAGGGCCGCGACGGCCGACTTCAGGCGAGACTTCATGGACGGACTCCGGAGTTACGCCGGCGACCGTATCAGGCCGCGCGGGGCGCGCACGTTACGGCGGTGTAATGTGGTCAGCGGCCGAACACCTCGACCCCGATTTCGCCGTCCGGGGTCAGCCAGGCGCGCTTCATGCCCTGACTGTTGAAGGGGTCGGCGCGGTTCCCGGCCGCATCCAGCGCGATCAGCCCGCCGTCGCCGCCCAGGGCGCCGATGCCGTCAATGACCCTCTGGCCGGCGTCCACGATCGAGGCGCCGCCCTCGACATGCCAGTCGATGCGGGCCGCCGCCGCCGTGCGGACGAAATACTCCCCCTGACCGGTGCAGGAGACCGCGACACGGCCGGAT
Organism: uncultured Brevundimonas sp.; assembly: GCA_946481405.1. The sequence continues at coordinate 6,298 of CAMLNY010000019.1, forward strand.
GCCCAGACCCCCGCCGCCGGGATGGGGGTATCGCCGACCCGGCCCGGCAGCTTGCCGAACACGCCTCCGGTGGAGGTCGCCGCGGCGAGCCGACCCTGCGTATCCAGCACGCAGCAGCCGACCGTCCCGTGCGCCAGCGCGGGTCCCTGTCCCGGCGGATGGTTGTCCTCGCCCTGACCGGCGCGGGTGAACCACGCCTCGGGGTTCTCGATCCGCTCCAGCCCGTGCTCGCCCGCGAACCGCGCCGCGCCCGATCCGGCCAGAAGCACGTGCGGGCTGTGGTCCATCACGGCGCGTGCGGCCCGCACCGGATTGCGATAGCCCTGGAAGGCGGCGACCGCCCCGGCTCGCCCCGAGGCGCCGTCCATCAGGCTGGCGTCCAGTTCGTATTCGCCCGCCAGATTGGGCGACGCCCCGCGTCCGGCGACGTAGAGGCCGGAATCCTCCAGCAGCACCGTCGTCTCCACGGCCACGTCAAGCGCCGACGCGCCCGCCTCCAGCCGGGCCTTCATGGTCTCCACCACCTCGCGCATATGGGCGATCTCCGCGGTGTAGTCGCGGCTGCGGCGTGCGCCGGCGCCGCCGTGCAGGATCAGGGCGGGTCGGGTCATGGCGTCTCTCCTTCGTGCCGCGTCCGCCCTTCCATGGGGCGGTTCGACTGGCTAGCGTTCAGCGGGGCGATGACACGGAGCCAATCCTGTGACAACCGTCGCCGCGCGACAGGCTGACGACAGGACGACCACGAGTGGCGAAGATCGATCCGGGACTGAAGGGGCGCGACATCCGTCCCGCGTTCAAACAGTTCAACCGCGTCCACATCCCGGGCTTCCTGACCGCCGACAGCGCCACGACCCTGTACGAGACCCTGCTGCAGGAGAACCTGTGGCTCTGTTCGACCATGAGCGGCGGCAAATACGCCGACATTCCGGTGGAACGGCTGGAGGCCCTGACGCCGGAGCAGTATCGCGAGTTCATGACCGTGGCCCATGCCGAGGCGTCCAAGGGGCTGCACTTCATGTTCGACACGGTCCGCATCTCGACCGACATCGAAAAGGGCCAGCCGGTGCGCCCGGCCTATCGCGCCCTGCATGATCTTCTGAACTCGGAGGCCTTCCTCGGCTTCGTGCGCGAGGCCACGGGCGACGACCGGCCCCGCTACGTCGACAGCCGCGCCACCCGCTATCAGCCCGGCCACTATCTGAACCAGCACAACGACGACCACGATCAGCGCGAGCGGCTCTACGCCTATGTGCTGAGCCTGACCCCGGACTGGCAGGCGGACTGGGGCGGGCTTCTGGCCTTCATCGACGACGACGGCCATGTGCCCGAGGCCTATACGCCCAGGTTCAACGCCCTGAACCTGTTCACCGTCCCGTTCGAACACGCCGTGACCTATGTGGCCCCGTTCGCAGGCGGCAATCGCCTGTCGGTTACCGGCTGGATCCGCAGTGACCTTCCCGTTTCCGCGGCCTGAGCCGCTTCCTCCCGATCACCTGAAAGGCATCCCATGCGCGCAGTCCTGTCCAAGACCGTCGGCGGCCCCGACAGCCTCGTCGTCGAGGAGGTGCTGGATCCGACCCCGAAGGCCGGCGAGGTCGTCATCGAGGTCAAGGCCGTCGGGGTGAACTTCCCCGACACCCTGATCATCGAGGACAAATACCAGTTCAAACCCCAGCGCCCCTTCTCGCCGGGCGGCGAACTGTCGGGCGTGGTCGAGGCCGTGGGCGAGGGCGTGAAGGGCGTCTTCAAGGGCGACCGCGTCATCGCCATGCCCGGCTGGGGCGGGATGGTCGAGCGGATCGCCGTTCCGGCGGCCAGCCTCATCAAGATGCCCGACGGCATGTCCTTCGAGGAGGGCGCCGCACTCGTCATGACCTACGGCACCTCCTACTACGCGCTCAAGGACCGGGCCCAGCTGAAGGCCGGCGAGGCCCTGCTGGTGCTGGGCGCGGCGGGCGGCGTCGGCGCCGCGGCCGTCGAACTGGGCAAGGCCATGGGCGCCCACGTCATCGCCGCCGCCTCGACCAACGACAAGGTCCAGTTCGCCCTGGAGCTGGGTGCCGACAACGGCCTGATCTATCCGTCGGGTCCGATGGACAAGGCGGCCCAGAAGGAGCTGTCGGGCGAGCTGAAACTGGCCTCGGGCCGCGACGGCCCGGACGTGGTCTACGACGGCGTCGGCGGGGACTACGCCGAGCCGGCCCTGCGCTCGATGGACTGGAACGGCCGCTATCTGGTGGTCGGCTTCCCGGCGGGCATCCCGTCCTTCCCGCTGAACCTGACCCTGCTGAAGTCGGTGTCGGTGGTGGGGGTCTTCTGGGGCGCCGCCGCGGCGCGTGACCCTGAGGGTCACAAGGCCAATATGGCCGACCTGATGCGCCTCTACGCCGAGGGCAAGATCAAGCCCCGCGTCTCTCGGACCTTCCCGCTGGAGCGCGCCCATGAAGCCATCCAGGCCCTGTCGGACCGCTCCGTCATGGGCAAGGTGGTGGTGACCGTCGAGTCGTGATCCGGCTGTCGCCCGACCTCGACGCCTCGGCGCTCGCCCGGGCGTTCGCGGCGGGCGGCCGACGGCTGCATATCCCCGGCATCCTCGCCCCCGAGAGCGCCGAGGCCGTGGCCGCGACGCTGGAGGTCGAGACGCGCTGGAAGGCGACGGTCGCGGCTGGCGGGACCTTTCTGGAACTGCCGCTCAACGACCGGGTCGCCGGGGACCCGGCCAAACAGGCCTGGCTGGACGAGGCAGTGGTCGACGGGACCTCGCCCCTGATCCAGTACGTCTTCGACACCCGCCGCCTGAACCTCGAACGGGACATGGGGGAGGCGAGGGGCGACGCCGCCGATGCGATGCTGGACCTCCTCAACGGCCCGGCCTTCCTCGACTTCGCCCGCACCGTGACGGGCGACGGCCGCATCGACTTCGCCGACGCCCACAGTGGCACCATGGCGATGTCGCCGACGATTTCCTCGAGCACGTCCTCGAAGCTGACGATGCCGGCGGCATCCGGGCTGCCGCCGGCCAGCGGCCCGGGGAGCACGGTGTTGGCGGGCGCCGGCAC
>CAMLNY010000020.1 GCA_946481405.1 uncultured Brevundimonas sp.
CCTTCCCAGATCGGACGAAACAGGGCGGCGACATGGCCGTCGGCATGAATGCTCCTCGCCTCGACCAACCCTTCGCGACGGTACTCGCCCGTGGGCCGGCTAATCACGGTCACCGCAGGCCAGATGTTTTCGAACGCGTCGTAGTGGAGAATGCGGAGGCCGGAGTACCCCTGTTCAGCCAGACTCTCCGCCGGGGGCAGGTCCAGCTTGTCGAGCAGTTCGGCGAGCGTCCGCTCGGAACAGCCTTCTGGTGAGGCTGTGCCGCACCAGGTGACCTGATGCGGTCCGCGCTGAGGCTGAGCCTCGGCCTGCGGGAGAGACGCCATGACGAACCCGACCACAAACGCAACAACCATAAGGCGCATCACGACCCTCCATGCATACTCAAGCTTGATCTAGCATAACGCTGCGGGTCGGTCGCGTTGCCCCGCCTTTCGCGACTGCGTAAAGAAACGGCTCCGCTCCCCGGGAATCGTCATGTCAGATCTGCAATCCGCCGCACTCGCCCGCGTCCAGCCGTCCGCCACCCTGGCCGTGACCGCCAAGGCCCGCGAGCTCAAGCGCGCCGGTCGCGACGTGATCGGCCTGGGCGCCGGGGAGCCGGACTTCGACACGCCGGACAACATCAAGGCCGCCGCCATCGCCGCCATCCAGCGCGGCGAGACCAAGTACACCGACGTCGACGGCACGCCAGAGCTGAAGGCCGCCATCGTCGCCAAGTTCGCGCGCGAAAACGGCCTGACCTACACCCCCGCCCAGATTCACGTCGCCTCGGGCGGCAAGCCGGTGATCTACAACGCCCTGGTCGCCACCCTGAACGCGGGCGATGAGGTCATCGTGCCCGCCCCCTACTGGGTCTCCTATCCCGACATGGTCCTGCTGGCGGGCGGCGAACCCGTCTTCGTGACGGGCGAGGAAGCCGACGGCTTCAAACTGCGTCCCGAGGTGCTGGAGGCCGCGATCACGCCCCGGACGAAGTGGCTGATTCTGAACTCGCCGTCGAACCCGACGGGCGCAGCCTATACGAAGGCCGAGCTGGAGGCCCTGGCCGCCGTCCTGCGTCGTCATCCGCAGGTCTGGGTCCTGACCGACGACATGTACGAACACCTGACCTACGGCGATTTCGAATACACGACGATCGCCCAGGTCGCGCCGGACCTCTACGACCGCACACTGACGGTCAACGGCGTTTCCAAGGCCTATGCCATGACCGGCTGGCGCATCGGCTACGCAGGCGGGCCCAAGCCTTTGATCGACCTGATGCGCAAGGTCGCCAGCCAGACGACGTCCAACCCGTCGTCCATCTCGCAGGCGGCGGCCGTCGAGGCCCTGAATGGACCGCAGGACTTCATAGCCGAGCGCGGCGCCGCCTTCGAACGCCGGCGCGATCTGGTCGTGTCGATGCTGAACCAGGCCACCGGCATCCGCTGCCCCAATCCGGAAGGCGCCTTCTACGTCTATCCGTCGATCGAGGGCGTGATCGGCAAGACGACCGACGGCGGCGTCGTCATCGACAATGACGAGACCTTCGCCTCCGCCCTCCTGGAAGCCGAGGGCGTGGCCGTGGTGCATGGCGAGGCGTTCGGGCTGAGCCCCTATTTCCGCATCAGCTATGCGACCTCGGAATCGGTGCTGGAGGAGGCCTGCAGCCGCATCCAGCGGTTCTGCGCCTCGCTGCGCTAGGGCGAAAATATATAGAAGCGGACGTATTCGCTCGGTGAGGCTTCACCGTGATGTCATCATCCGACTCAAAGGCTCGATCTGAAGCCGACTGGGGGAGATGCCGTGACCGGCGACACTGAGCACGGGGACCACGCCGCGACGGCGGCCCCGTCGTCCCGTTTGCTGAACTCGCTGATGCTGATCCTCATCGGGACGGCGCTCGGCCTGTTCTGGCACGACGCCGTCCAGGCGGCCGCCCGGCTGTTCGACCGCCTTACGCAGCCCGGCTGACGGCGAAGTCGGCGAGACCTTCCATCGCCTCGCGCCACGGACCCGTCGGCAGGACTTTCAGGGAATCCTTGGCCGCGTCGGCATAGGCGGCGGCCGTGTCCAGCGTCGAGGTCAGGGCCCCGGCGCCCATGATCAGTTCGCGGGCGCGACGGAAATCGTCGTCGGTCCGCTCACCCATGGTAATCGTCCTCTCCCAGAAGGCGTCCTCGCGGCCGCGGGTCCGGGCCACGGCCAGCAGCAGCGGCAGGGTCGCCTTGCCCTCGCGGAAGTCGTCGCCCGCGTTCTTGCCCAGCGCCTCGGACGAACCGCCGTAGTCCAGCGCATCGTCGGCCAGCTGGAACGCCAGCCCCAAGTTCAGGCCGAAGGCGCGCAGGGCCGAGGTGGTCTTCGGATCCGCGTTCACGCCCACGGCGCCGGACTCGGCGGCGGCGGCGAACAGTTCGGCGGTCTTGGCCGAGATGATGCGCAGATAGGTTTCCTGATCCAGATTCAGGTCGTGGGCGCGCGTCAGCTGCAGCACTTCCCCCTGCGCGATCACGCTGGACGCCTGGGCCAGGATGCCCAGCGCGCGGATCTGGCCGGTCTCAACCATCAGTTCGAAGGCGCGGGCGAACAGGAAGTCGCCGACCAGGACGCTGGTCGCCGAACCCCAGATCAGATGAGCAGCGACCTTGCCGCGACGGCGTTCCGAACCGTCGACCACATCGTCGTGCAGCAGGGTGGCGGTGTGGATGAACTCGACCGAGGCGGCCAGCTTGAGCGCGGCGTCCAGATCGACGTCCGGGGCGGCGCCGGTCGCGGCCCGGGCGGCGGCGATGGTCAGGAGCGGGCGCAGCCGCTTGCCGCCGGCCGACACGATGTGTTCGGCCAGCAGGGGAATGACCGGAACAGGCGACTGCATGCGATCGACGATCAGGGCATCGACGGCGGCCATATCGACCTTGGCCAGGGCGGCCAGGGCCTCCACGTCGCCCTGGGCCCGTGGGACCTTGGCGCGGGGAGCGGTCAAAGTGACGGCATCCAACGGAAAACTCTCTCAAAAGCCGCGACACGCGGGAGGATCGCATCGCATTAACGCGCGGCGGCTTGCGGCGTCGCGTTCGGGCGGACAATGGTGACCCCGCCATGAAGGGTCAAGCCGCGTGACAGTCGCATCTTCAGCCTCTGCCGAAGCCAATTCACTGTTAGGTGGAAGAGTGCGCCTTGTTCAGCCCGCTGACGGCTATCGCGCGGGCACGGATGCGGCCCTTCTGGCGGCCTCCATACCGGCGAAAACGGGCGAGCGGGTGCTGGAGGCCGGATGCGGCGTCGGTGGGGTGCTGACCCAGATCGCAGCGCGTCGGGACGGCGTTTCCCTGACCGGAGTCGAGCGCGACGCGACCGCCGCCCGACTGGCCGCTCACAACGCCGCGCTGAACGGAATCGCCGACCGGATGGAGGTGATCCACGCCGATATCGCCGACGGATTCGCCGCGCTGGGCCATTCCCGGTTCGATTGGGCGATTTCCAATCCGCCCTTTTTCGACGATCAGGCGGCCCTGCGTCCGCCCTCCCCGGCCAAGCGTGGCGCCTGGATCGCCGATGACGGCCTCCCGGTCTGGGTGAAGTTTCTCACGGACGGGGCCCGAGACGGGGGGCGGATCGTCATCATCCACCGTGCGGACCGTTTGGCGGACTTGCTGGCCCTGATGGGCGACAAATGCGGGTCCTTCGCCATCCGACCGATCCAGCCGTTCGCCGACCAGCCGGCCAAACGGGTGCTGGTGCATGCCGTGCGGTCGGGCAAGGCGCCGTTGCGGCTTCTGCCCGCCCTCGTTCTGCACGACCGGTCGGGCGCCAAGCATACAGCCGAGGCCGAGGCGATGCTGAGGGGCGAGGCCGCTCTAGACTGGTGAGCCTTGCCGTCAGGCCCCGGTCGCGTTTCAGTGCCACATGCGCCTGATCCTCATCCTCGCCACCCTGTTGTCCGCCCTGCCCGCGCAGGCCCAGGAGAGACAGGTCCTGCTGCTCCGCCCCGAGCGGGTGTTCGACGGCGTCGATCCCCGTCCGCACACAGGCTGGTCGGTTCTGGTGCGCGGCAACCGGATCGAGGCCGCCGGGCCGGACATCCAGCCGCCCGCCGACGCCCGCGTCATCGACTTGCCGGGCCAGACCCTGATGCCCGGCATGATCGAGGGCCATTCGCACCTTTTCCTGCACCCCTACAATGAGACCAGCTGGGACGATCAGGTGCTGCACGAGCCTCTGGCCCTGCGCACCGCCCGCGCCGTGAACCACGCCCGCGCAACCCTGATGGCGGGCTTCACCACTGTGCGCGATCTCGGCACCGAGGGCGCGGGATACGCCGACGCCGGTCTCCGCCGCGCGATCAACGAGGGAATCGTGCCCGGCCCGCGCATGCTGATCGCCAGCCGCGCCATCGTCGCCACCGGCGCCTACGGTCCCAAGGGCTTCGAGCCGGGTGTGGAGGTCCCGCTGGGCGCCGAGGAGGCCGACGGCGACGATCTGGTCCGCGTCGTGCGCAGCCAGATCGGCGCTGGCGCGGATCTGGTGAAACTCTATGCCGACTACCGCTGGGGTCCCGGCGAGCCCAGCCGGCCGACCTTCTCGCAGGCAGAGCTGACCGAGGCGGTCGAGGCGGCCCATTCCGCCGGACGACCGGTGGCGGTGCATGCCGGCACGGTCGAGGGCATGCGCCGCGCCATTCTGGCCGGAGCCGACACGCTGGAGCACGGCGATGCGGGCACGCCCGAAATCTTCCGCCTGATGGCCGAGCATGGGACGGCCCTCTGCCCCACGCTGGCAGCGACCGACCAGATCACACGCTATCGCGGCTGGAACGGATCGGAGCCGGCGCCGCAGAACGTCCTAGCCAAGCGCGCCGCCTTCGCCGCCGCCCGTGCGGCAGGGGTCGAGATCTGCATGGGCGGCGACGTCGGGGTCTATGCGCATGGGAACAATGCGCTGGAGATGGAGCTGATGGCGGCCCAGGGGATGTCGCCCGCCGAGGTGCTGATCGCCGCCACCTCCGGCAATGCGGACATCTTCGGCCTGACCGACCGGGGCGCGGTACGGCCGGGCCTGCTGGCCGATCTCGTCGCGGTCGAGGGCGATCCGACCGCCGACATTTTCGCCGTCCGTGCGGTGCGGCTGGTCATCAAAGACGGCCAGATCGCGCGCGACGAGACGGTCCCGGCGCGCTAGAGGCCTGCCCCATGTCCCTGCGCCCCCTCTTCGTCACCCAGGTCTATGAGGCCTCGCTCGCCGCCGTCGGCGGTTTCGACGCCTTCAACGCCGAACTGGCCGAGGCCTGCCGCATGCTGGCGGTCGAGGACGGCGCCGGTCGCGCCTGGTCAAAGGCGCACAACTATCGCGGCTACACCTCCTACGGCTCGCTGAACGACTTGCCACAGCGCCTGCCTGAGTTCGCCGAACTCAAGAAGCATCTGGATCGCCACGCCCTCGCCTACGCCCGCGCCCTGAACTTCGATCTGGCGCGGAAGCCCCGGCTGGACACGATGTGGGTCAATATCCTCAAGCCGGGCGGCGGCCACTCGGGCCACATCCACCCCCATGCCTTCCTGTCGGGCACCGTCTATGTCGAGGTCCCGGACGGCGCCTCGGCCCTGAAGCTGGAGGACCCGCGTCTGGCCATGATGATGGCCCGTCCAATGGTCCACACCGACGCCCCCGAGGCGGAACAGCCCTTCGTCTATCTGGCCCCGAAGGCCGGGACGGTTCTGATGTGGGAAAGCTGGCTGCGCCACGAGGTGCCGATGAACGCGGCGAAGTCCGACCGCATCTCGATCAGCTTCAACTACGCCTGACGGGACGTCAACGGCTCCCACGCCGCCATGGCCGACGTCACGACAGAGTTCAGTTCGTCCGCCCCGGCCCCGCCCCTGGCGCTGAGGCTCAGCCCCTTGTGCACCGTGGCGTAGAAGTCGGCGACGGCGCGGACATCAGTTCCGGCGCCGACATCGCCGTCGGCGATCCCGCGCTCAAGCCGGTGCGCAAGCGTCTCGGCGTTCGATCCGCGCATCTGGCAAAGGCTGTCGGCCAGATCGGGCGAGAACTCCCCGACCTCGGCCGCCGTCTGCATCACCATGCATCCGTTCGGAAACTGGTGGTCGGAGAAGACGCGCGCAGCGTTGCGCAACAGGCCCTCGACCGCCTCGCGCGCGGTCGGCAGGTCCATCACACCCCAGAACGACGGGCTGTAGAGCGCCACATAGTGGTCGATGGCCTCGCGATAGAGCCCTTCCTTGGAACCGAAGGCGGCATAGAGGCTGGGCGAGGCGATGCCCATGGCGGCGGTCAGGTCGGACATCGACGCGCCCGCGAACCCCTTGGCCCAGAAGACGCGCATGGCGGCGTCGAGGGCCTGGTCTCGATCGAAACTGCGGGGGCGGCCCCGAACCGGCGGGGACGCCGTATCGGGGGACGGCGACATTCGGACCTCAATTTGTGCTGACCGACAAATAATCCCTTGCGCGGCGACGGCAAGCTCCCCAGCTATTTCTGTACCGATCGATACAGATTGGTTGAACGCAACAAGGATCGTCGAAATGACCGCCTCCACCCTCCCCCTCTCCGGCAAGCGCGCCCTGATCACCGGCGCCGCGCGCGGCATCGGCGCCGCCATCGCCCGCCAGCTGGCCGCTGACGGCGCGGATGTCGCCATCACCTATGAAAAGTCGGCCGAGAAGGCCGAAGCCCTCGCCGCCGAGATCCGCGCCACGGGCCGCAAGTCGGTCGCCGACATCGACGCCCTGCTGAACGTCAACATCCGGGGCGTGCTGCTGACCACCCAGGCAGCCCTCCCGCATCTGGGCCAGGGCGGTCGCATCATCTCGATCTCGAGCGTGCTGGCCGACCGCGTGCCTTTCCCCGGCGTGACCGTCTATTCGGCCACCAAGTCGGCCCTGCAGGCCTTCACCCTGGGTCTGTCGCGCGAAGTCGGCGACCGCGGGATCACGGTCAATCTGGTCAAGCCGGGCGCCACGGACACGGACATGAATCCAGCCGACGGCCCCAACGCCCCCGGCATGCTGGCGGGCATCTCGCTGGGCCGCTACGGCCAGCCGTCCGAGATCGCCTCGGCGGTCGCCTTCCTCGCCGGACCGGGCGCCAGCTACATCACCGGGACCAGCATCCTGGTCGACGGCGGCATCGGCGCCTGATCCCGATCCGGCGGCGACCGCGACAGGTCGCCGCCGGACGCCCCTCTGGCCAAGCCACGGCCGTCATGTGATCGTTCTCAGAGGAAACGCCTCGTGGAAGATCGCAAATGCTCGCCACCCGCCTGATCGCCCTCTGCGCGGCGCTGCTGTTCGCCGTCGTCGCCCCGAGCGCCTCGGCCCAGTCCGGCGGCTATCTGCGCACGCAGGGAACGGCCATCGTCGATGAGCGGGACCGGCCCATCATCCTTCGCGGCATGGGTCTGGGCGGCTGGGTTCTGCAGGAAGGCTACATGCTGCAGCTGTCCGAACTGGGCCAGCAGCACATCATCCGCGCCCGCATCGCCGACCTGATCGGCGAGGAACGGACCGAGGCCTTCTACGAGGCCTGGCGCGACAACTACATCACCAAGGCGGACATCGACGCCATGGCGAGCTGGGGCTTCAACTCCTTCCGCCTGCCGATCCACTACGACCAGCTGACCCTGCCGGTGGATCAGGAACCCGTCCCCGGAACCGACACTTGGCGCGAGGCCGGGTTCGAGCGGATCGACCGGCTGCTGGACTGGGTTAAGGCCAACGACATGTATCTGATCCTGGACCTGCACGCCGCGCCGGGCGGCCAGGGATCGGATCTGGCCATCTCAGACCGCGATCCGTCGAAGCCCTCCCTGTGGGACGATCCGGAGAATCGGCGGAAGACCGTCGCCCTGTGGCGGCTTCTGGCCGAACGCTATGCCGACGAACCGGCGATCGGCGCCTATGACCTGATCAACGAGCCCAACTGGGATTTCGAAGGGCCCGGCGGCGGCCACGGCTGTCAGGAGACCACCAACACCCCTCTGCGCTCCCTGATGATGGAGATCACCACGGCGATCCGGGAGGTCGACCGGCGCCACCTGATTTTCATCGAGGGCAATTGCTGGGGCAATAACTACCGGGGCGTCCTGCCGGTCTGGGACGACAACATGGCGCTCAGCTTCCACAAATACTGGAACGCCAACGACCCGGCCTCCATCGCAGCCATCGTGGCCCTGAGGGACGAGCATCAGGTCCCCATCTGGCTGGGGGAATCGGGCGAGAACTCCAACACTTGGTTCCGCGACTCCATCGCGCTGATCGAAGCGGAGGGCATCGGCTGGGCCTTCTGGCCGCTGAAGAAATTCGGCTTCAACCAGCCGCTTCAGGTCCGCACCAACCCCGGCTGGGCGCCCTTGGTCGAATATCTGACGGGCCGGGGACCGGCGGTCGATGCAGACGAGGCGGCGGCGACCCTGATGCAGCTTGCCACCCACGACATCCGGTTCGAGAACAATATCGTCCACACGGGCGTCATCGACGCCATGCTACGCCAGCCGCATTCGGACGCGGTCGTTCCCTTCGCCGATCACCGGCTGGGGTCGGGCCGCCTGAGCATCCCGGCCGTCAACTACGACATGGGCCGGGCGGGCTTCGCCTGGTCGGACCGGGACGACGCCGACTATCGCGGCCCGCGCGAGCGGATCTGGTGGAACACCGGCCGCACCTGGCGCAACGACGGCGTCGACATTCGGCTCGAGGCGGGCGACCGCCCCGTCGTGACCGGCTTCGGCGACGGCGAATGGATGCGCTATACCCTGACCGCCGAGGCCGAAGACGCGCGGGACCTGACCGTGCGGGTCAAGGCACGCGACAGCGACCGGCTGTCCATCACGCTGAACGGCGCAGAGCCCGTCAGCCTCACGCTGGGCACGAACGGTGCGGACGGCTGGCGCTTGGCCACAGCGCGCGCCCTGCCGATCGTTGACGGCCGCAACACCCTGATCCTGAAAGCCGAGACCTGCGACTGCGAGGCCGCCTCGCTGGACTTCGCCGCCGACCGCTGATCGGCCCGCCTTCAATCCGCCGTCAGGAGCGGCTAGTCATTTGCCCTGACGGCGCCGGATCGCTACATCCCGCCCCTATCTCCCCATCCGACTGAACGACAGGGCGCACCGCACCTCATGGCGCAGCAATATATTTTCCAGATGCAGGGTCTGACCAAGACCTTTCCCGGCGGCAAGAAGATCTTCGAGAACATCTGGCTGAGCTTCTACAACGACGCCAAGATCGGCGTGGTCGGGGTCAACGGCTCGGGCAAGTCGACGCTGCTGAAGATC
>CAMLNY010000021.1 GCA_946481405.1 uncultured Brevundimonas sp.
TACAACGCCGGTCCGGCCCACACCCTCGCGCACCTCGACCCCCATCTCGCGCAGATGCTCGGCCACGAAGGCGGCCGTCTGGACCTCGGCGAAGCCCAGTTCCGGGTTCGCGTGCAGATGGCGGCGCCAGGCGATGACGTCGGCCTCGACCGCTTCGGCCGCGGCCGTCACATCGGCGGCGGGAACCTGGGCGCAAGCGGGCGCGGCCATCAGCGTCAGGGCGGCGGCAAGCGAGGCGATGCGGATCATGGGAACTCCGGGAAGGTTCGCCGATGATGATCGGAGCCCACGCGAATGCGCAAGCGCCTTGCATCGCAGCACTCCCTGACCGACATCAGGCCATGGCCGTGAAGATCTCGAAGACGAAATGGCGCGACGTCGTCCTGGTCTGCAGGAAGTGCCAGAAGAAGCTCGACGGCGGCTTCGGCCCCAACGGCGACAAGAGCCTGAAGAAGGCGCTGAAGAAATACCTCAAACCCGGCGACGCCAAGGGTCGGAAAGCCGAGCTGGCCGTGATCGAGACCGCCTGTTTCGACATTTGCCCCAAGAATGCAGTCATCGCGGTCAACGCCGCGAACCCCAAGGCCCTGCTGATCGTCCCGGTCGGCGCCGACCTGTTCGAGGTCACGGCGCGGCTCAATCTCGACGACGGCCGCCGCCTCAAGCCGACCCTGACGGTGGTGGGCGAGGATTAGGTCTTCGCCGCCTTCTCCATCGCCGCTTTGATCGCGTCGGCGCCGACATTCATCATCGCCTCGATCCGGTCGCCCGGTCCCTCGGGCAGGAAGTCGACCACCCAGACGAACCGGCACCGGTCTTCGCCCTCGGGAACTACGGCGTTCGAGGCGCTGTGGTGCTCGAACATGTCGGCCAGGATCGAATAGACGATCCGGCGATGCGCATCGTCGATGGCGATCAGCCGCTCGCGCAGGACCAGACCGCCGTCGAAGGTCACCGTCCGCACGTCACCCTCCACCACCGTGTCGAGGATGAAGCCCGGCGCCGTCCGGGTATGCAACGCCCCGAAGTCCCGCAGCCGGTCCCAGACGAAGTCCGCCGACGCCTCGATGATCCGCTCGATATGGATGGTGGCCATGTCCGTCTCCCGTTCGCGGACAAGGTGGCCGACCGTTCGGCCGAAGTCTCGCGGCTTTCGGACGGTATCGCCAAAGGGTGACCCGGGGCCCGATCGGCGTTATCCGTCCTTCATGTCGCCCCGCTCCCCCGCCTTCATGATCCTGTTCGTCGTCAGCCTGATCGCGACGGCGGGGAACATGGGGCTGCAGTCGGTGCTGCCGGCCATCGGGCGCGAGTTTCACCTGTCCGACACCCTGGTCGCCGGCGCCTTCGCCATCTCGGCCCTCATGTGGACCGTGACCTCGCCGGTCTGGGCGCGCTGGTCGGACAAGATCGGGCGAAAGAAGGTCATCCTGATCGGCCTGTCGGGCTTCGTCGTCTCCATGACCGGCTTCGGCCTCGCCGCCACCTCGGGCATCGAGGGCTGGCTCGGCGCCCTTCTCGCCTTCGCCCTGATGGCCACGGCCCGGACCATCTACGGCGTCTTCGGCTCGGCCTCTCCGATCGCCTCACAGGCCTATGTCGCCGACCGCACCAGTCCCGAACAGCGCACCCAGGCCATGTCCCTGCTGGCGTCGGCGCAAGGCCTCGGCACGGTCATCGGGCCGGTCCTGTCGCCCTTCTTCATCCTGCCCCTCGTGGGGCTGGCGGGGCCGATGTACGTCTATGCGATCTTCGGCCTGATCGTGCTGATCGTGGTGTGGCGCAAGCTGCCCTCGGGCGACGTGGTGCGTCAGCCCTCGCCCAGCGGCGATCGCGGCGACAAGGGTCTGTGGCGCGATCCGCGTGTCCGCGACTGCCTCCTCTACGGCCTCCTGATCGTCAGCGCCCAGGCGGTGAACATCTCGGTTCTGGGCTTCCACATCATCGACGAGATGGCCGCGACCGGCATGGCGGCGCGTCAGGCCCAGCCCTTCATCGGCGTGGCCATGTTCGCCGGCGCCGCCGCCACCCTGATGGTCCAGTGGGGTCTGATCCCGCTGCTGAAGATGCAGCCGCCCGGCCTGATGCGCTGGGGCGCCGCCCTCGCCCTGGCCGGCAATCTGATCAGCATCGTCGCCCCCGGCTATTTCGGCGTGGTCGTCGGCTACGCCATCGTCTCCATGGGCGTCGGCTTCGCCCGGCCGGGCTTCACCGCCGGCTCCTCCATCGCGGTGAAGCCGCACGAACAGGGCGCCGTCGCGGGTCTGATGATGTCGATCGCGGGCATCGGCTTCCTCGCGCCGCCGGTCGTCGGCGTGGCGCTCTACGAGACGGCCGAATGGGGCGCCTTCGCCGGCAACGCCGTGCTGCTGGCCATCGCGCTCGGCATGGCCTTCCTGAGCCCGGTGCTGCGCTACGACCCGACGCCGGGCGTGGACGACAACCCCGCCCCCGACGCCCCGCCCGCCTCCCAGCCGGGGCCGGAGGGGAATCGTTAAAGGCGCTGGCGACAGAGAATGCGGGGCTCAAGCAGCGAGACGCCGCGCGTCGAGCGGTAGCCCCCAACAAGCAACGAGCCGCCTTGCTTCAAGGCGGCGAGCTTGCGAAATCATCTCCATGAACTTCAAGATCGAGAAACGCGTCGGCGTCCAGGCCAGATCGGACCGGATCTGGGAGATCATCGCCGATCTGCCCCACTGGGATCGCTGGAACCCGGTCGAGACGGCCGTCACGGGCAAGATCGCCTTCGGCGGCCAGATCAACCTGACCGAACGGATCGAGGGTCTGCCCGAGCGTCAGGTCACGGGCCGCGTCGCCGACTGGCAGCCGAACGCCCAGCTGATCTGGACCGAGAAGCGCGGCTTCCTGTTCAACGCCATCCGCTACTACGAAATCGAGGAGCTGGAGCCCGGCTCCTGCATCGTCGCCAACGGCTTCATCTTTTCCGGCTTCATGGGCGAAGGCTTCCACGACAAGCACAGGAAGACGATCCGCAACGCCTGCGAGGCCATCGGCGAGGCCCTGCGGACGACCGCCGAAAGCTAGTCCTCGGCGCCCTTCTCGGCGCGCGGCACGTCCCTGGCCGCGTTGGAGGCCATGGTGTCCTGGATGCGGATGATCGCCGGTCCCAGGATGACGGTGAACAGCACCGGCAGGAAGAACAGGATCATCGGCACGGTCAGCTGCGCCGGCAGGGCCGCGGCCTTCTTCTCCGCCGCCGACAGACGCAGGTCGCGGTTTTCCTTGGCCATCGTCCGCAGTGCCGACCCCAGCGGCGTGCCGTACTGTTCGGCCTGGACCATGGCGGTCGCCACGGCGCGCACGCCCGGATGGTTGGTCCGTTTGGCCAGCCCCTCATAGGCCATGCGCCGCTCGGGCAGATAGCTGAGCTCGGCCGACAGCAGGCTCAGCTCCTCCGCCAGGGCGATCGAGTTCGACCCGATCTCCTGCGACACCTTGGTGATCGCCGCCTCGATCGACATGCCCGCCTCGACGCAGATCAGCATCAGGTCGAGTGCGTCGGGGAAGGCCTGCATGATCGACTGCTTGCGCTTGGCGATCACGTTCTGGAGGAAGACGTTCGGGCCGTAGAAGCCGGCGACCGTGGCCGCCATGACGATGCCCATCTTGATCGTGATCGGCTGGCCGAAGTCGTTGATGAAGAAGATGTAGATCCCGGCGAGGGCGAAGCCGATGAAGGGCGAGGCGAAGCGGAAGAAGTAGAAGGTCGTCAGCGGCCGCGGACCGCGGAAACCCGCCTGGGTCATCTGCTCGGCGACCTTGGGGTCCTCCAGCATCTTGGTCAGGTTCAGCCGGTCCACGACGGTCTTCTTGAAGCCGTCGTCTGTGTGGCGCAGCCCGCCTCCGCCGCTGGCGATGGCCTGACGCGAACGGCGCTTCAGCTCGTCACGGCGCTGGGCCACGGCCTTCATCCGGCCTTCCAGCTTGATGGCCCCGCCGACGCCGCTCATCAGCGTCAGAATGGTCGCGAACACCAGCACCGCCACGGCGATGCTCATCAGGTTCACCGGTTCGACGATGGCGCGCATGATCGATTCCATGTCGCCCTCCTAGAACTTGAACGAGATCATGCGCTTCATCACGAAGATGCCGATGGCCATCCACGTGCCGCCGACCAGAAGCATGATCTGCCCCCGGAAGTCGGTGAACATCAGAAGCATGTAGCTGGGCGTCGTGATCGAAACGAGGATCATCACCACGGGCGGCATGGAGCCGATGATGCCGGCGGAGGCCACGGCCTCGGACGACAGGGCCTTGATCTTCTCGCCCATCATCCGGCGCGCGCGCAGCACGGTCGACAGATTGCCCAGCGCCTCGGCCAGGTTGCCGCCGGTCTTCTGCTGAATGGCGATGACGATGGAGAAGAAGCGCAGCTCCGGCGTCGGCATCCGCTCGTACATCTTGTCCAGCGCCTGACTGAGGGTCAGGCCGACGCCCATGCCCTCGACCAGTTTCTGGAACTCGGGACCCAGCGGCGCCGGGCTCTCCTTGGCGATGATCTTGAAGCAGTCGTGGACCGGCAGGCCGGTCTTGATGCCGCGCACGATGACGTCGACGGCGTTGGGGAACTCGGCCGCGAACTTCTTCATCCGGCTGGCGGCGATGAAGCCGACGACCCAGCGCGGCAGGCCCAGACCCGCCACGACCCCGGCGCCCAGGGCGATGAAGACATTGGGTCCGAACAGGAAGGCCAGCAGGAAGACGACCACGCCCGCGGTGACGCTGATGATGGTGAAGGTCCGGATCGTCATCGACAGGCCGGCGTGCTTCAGCTTGGCCGCCATCGTCATGCGGGCCTTGCGGTCCTGACGCTCGGCCTCGCGCAGCTGCAGCTCGATGGCCTTGCGGCGCGCCTCGGGCGTATTGGCCTCGGCCTTGGCCGCCTTGGCCCGCGCCGTCCGGGCGGCGGGCGAGGTGAAGTTCTCGGCGCGCTTGAGGGCCTGGCTGGACGAGTCGTCCCCGCCCACGAAGGCCCAGCCCAGGCCGCCGATGGTGATGAAGGCCAGAATGGCGGCGAGAATCGGAAGCATCGCCTACTCCGCCGCGTCCAGCGCTTCGGCCAGTTCACGCTCCAGCCCGTAATAGCGCGCGCGGTCCCAGAAGCGCGGGCGGGCGATGCCGGTCGAGCGGTGGCGGCCGACGATCTTGCCGTTCTCGTCCTCGCCCGTGATCTCGTAGACGAACAGGTCCTGGGTCACGATCACATCGCCTTCCAGACCCACCACCTCGGTGATGTGGGTGATGCGGCGCGAGCCGTCGCGCAAACGGGCGGCCTGGATGATGACGTCGACCGAGCCGACGATCATCTCGCGAATGGTCTTGGACGGCAGGCCGTACCCGCCCATGGTGATCATGGACTCCATCCGGCTGATGGC
The DNA here is from genome assembly GCA_946481405.1 of uncultured Brevundimonas sp. The sequence continues at coordinate 5,397 of CAMLNY010000021.1, forward strand.
CTCGCGCGGGGAGTTGGCGTGCAGCGTCCCCATGGAACCGTCGTGGCCGGTGTTCATCGCCTGCAGCAGGTCGAAGGCCTCGGGTCCGCGCACCTCGCCGACGATGATCCGCTCGGGACGCATCCGCAGACAGTTCTTGACCAGATCCCGCATGGTGATCGTGCCCTGACCCTCGAGGTTGGGCGGGCGGGTTTCCAGACGGACCACGTGCGGCTGCTGCAGTTGCAGTTCGGCCGCGTCCTCGCAGGTGATGACGCGTTCGGTCGGGTCGATGAAGGCGGTCAGGGTGTTCAGCAGGGTCGTCTTGCCCGAGCCCGTACCGCCCGAGATGACGATGTTGCAGCGGCAGGCGCCGATGACGCCCAGAACCCGCGCCCCTTCCGGACTGATGGAGTTGTACTCCACCAGATTCTTCATCGTCAGCTTGTCTTTCTTGAACTTCCGGATCGTCAGGGTCGCGCCGTCGATGGCCAGCGGCGGGGCGATGACGTTGACGCGAGACCCGTCAGGCAGACGCGCGTCGCAGATCGGGGAGCTCTCGTCCACGCGGCGGCCGACTTGCGACACGATCCGCTGACAGATGTTCATCAACTGGGTGTTGTCGCGGAAGCGGACGTTGGTCAGCTGGACCTTGCCGTTCACTTCGATGAACACCCGGCCGGCGCCGTTGACCATGATGTCGGCGATGTCGTCGCGGTTCAGCAGGGGCTCCAGCGGGCCGTAGCCGAGGACGTCGTTGACGATGTCCTGGACCAGATGCTCCTGCTCGGCCACCGACATGGAGACGTTCTTGATCGCCACCAGTTCGGCGACGATGTCGCGGATCTCTTCCGACGCCGCCTTCGTATCGAGCTGGGCCAGCTGGGCCAGGTCGATGGTGTTCATCAGGGCGTTGAAGATCGTCGTCTTCGTCGCGTGGTAGTAGTCGCTCTGTTCGCGCACGATCTCGGCGACGGCCTGGGCCTTCTTCAGCTGCTCGAAACCGGCCGTCGGCTTGGGTCCGGGTCCGGCGCTCGGCTGGGGCGCCGCGGCGGGCTTGGGTCGCGAGGCCAGCGCGTCCAGCCTGTCGGCGGCAGGCGACGGCGGGGCCGACGCCGGACGGCCCGAGGTGTGGGCGAAGGCGTTCTCCGGCTGCGGAGCCTCGGCGTTGAAGGCGAAGGCCTGGCTCTGCACGCCCTGCTGGGGCTGCGAAAGCGCGCCGTCGTCAAACGCCTGCGCCGGCTGGGGTGCGGGCGCGGGCCGGGGCTCCGTCGCGACGCCCCCGGGCCCGGATGTACGCTTCCCGAACACGGTCGCTTACGTCTTCTTCTTGAACAGGCCGGCGAACATCGACTTCGACTCGCCGCCGGAGGCCTTGCCGCCCGCCTTGCCGGGGGCGGCCAGCATCGGCAGTTCGCGGCGCGAGACGATCTGGGCCAGGGTCGAGAAGGCGTCGGCCGCCTTGGACTTGGCTCCGGCGTCCAGAATCATCTGGCCGTTGTTGGCGGCCGCGCCGAACAGCTTGGCGTCGAACGGGATCGACAGGCTGGGGTGGACGCCCAGGGCCGCGCCGAAATCCTTGGCCGGGATTTCCGGACGGCCGGGCACGCCGACCTGATTGAGCACCAGCCGCGGCGGCGCATCGTTCGGACGACCCGAGCGGATCAGATCGATCATGTTCTTGGCGTTGCGCAGCGAGGCCAGATCCGGCGTGGCCACCACCACCACCTCATCGGCCGAAATCAGGGTCCGGCGCATCCAGCCCGACCACAGGTGCGGCAGGTCCAGCACCACGAAGGGCGCCGTGCCGCGGATCTGGCTTGTCACCTCCTCGAAGGCGTCCGGCGAAATGTCCCAGTCGGTGTCGAGCGTGGCGGGCGCGGCGAAGAGGGACAGCTTGTCGGTGCAGCGGACCATCATCCGGTCCAGCAGGACGGCGTCCAGACGATCGGGCTGGCCCAGCGCATCGGCCACGCCCGACAGCGGGTCCTGGTTGAAGTCGAGGCCCGCCGTTCCGAACGGCAGGTCGTAGTCGACGATGACCGTGTTGGCGCCGATCCGCTCGGACATCGCATAGGCGGTGTTGTGCGCCACCGACGAGGCCCCCGCCCCGCCCCGCGCGCCGACGAAGGCGATGGAGCGACCGACGAACGGCTGGGCCGGATCGGAGAACAGGCCGCCGATCGCGGCGATCAGCTGCAGCGGCTGGACCGGGGCGACGAGGTATTCCGACACCCCGCGCTTCATCAGTTCGCGGAACAGGATGATGTCGTTGGTCGCGCCGATGACCACGACCTTGGTCCCCGCGTCGCAGACTTCGGCCAGCCGGTCGACCTGCCACAGCAGGGTCTGCGGGTCCTGCAGGCATTCGACGATGATCAGGGGCGGGGTCGGCTCGTGGGCATAGGCGTCCAGCGCGCCCGGAATGCCGCCGACGCGGATCTGGGTCGTGGCGCGGGACATGCGCCGGTCCTGACCCGCGCGCTCGGCCGCGGCCAGGGTGTCCTGACGCTCGCCGAAGACGTGGATGGCGATGCGCGGCACCGTCACCTCGACCTGCAGGCCCGAGGGAGCCAGCGCGGCGGAGGCTCCGGCCACGAGTTCGCCGACCGGGTTGTAACCCGCGGGCGCACCCTGGGCCGCGACCGGCAGACCGGCCGGATGGGCCACCACGGCGCCGGGCGTGGGCGGGGCGACCCCGGCGGGGGCCGTGAATTGCAGGGGCTCGCGCGGATTGATGTCGCCGGCCGGCGCCGGCGTCGCGGCCGCCGGCATGAAGTCCAGATCGGCGTCGAACTCGTCGTCGAGATCGTCGAAGGGGCGCGAGGCGAAGGCGTTGCTCATGTCGCGTCAGTCCACCGCATTCGAGACGCGCTGGTTCTCGACCATCGGCTCGCGCGTGGCGGCCGTCGGCTCGCCCGTTCGGTACTTGTCGAACACCACCGCGCGGCGGGCCGCGCTGCCCGGCTCCATCGTTCGCGGCCGGACGATGTCGCGCGGATCGGCGATCTGGGCGGCGAGGTTGGCGTTCACGGCGCAACCGAAGTTGGCGGAACCGGCGTTGGCTCCGGTGCGACCCAGATTGCCCCAGCTCGTTCCGCAGGTCGGCACGGCGGCCCTGACGGTGTCGAACCCGACCAGAACCGGGGCCCGGGGATCCGGCGCCACATAGGTCACGACCTGCACCTGATAGGGCGGCACGCCCAGCGCCTCCAGCGCCCCCTTGGTGCGCCAGGCGACGTCTGATGACACAGGATCGTTGCCCGACGGCGCCTCGACGGTCAGCATCGGCGCGCCCTCGGCGGCGAAGCGGTTAACCATATCGCGCAGGGCCATTGTCTGGTTTTCCGACAGGCCGGTCTCGTGCACGGCCAGGGCCACGCGATCGATCCCCGGCTCGACCTGCAGGGCGAAGCGCGACGTCGGGGTCAGCGGAACCGGGCCGGGACCGGCCGCGCCGCCGCCGCAGGCCGCGAGCGGGGCGGTCAGCAGGACCGCCG
>CAMLNY010000022.1 GCA_946481405.1 uncultured Brevundimonas sp.
CGTGCGCAAGATCAACATCGACACCGACAACCGGATGGCCATCACCGGCGCCATCCGCAAGGTGCTGGCCGAGAAGCCGGGCGAGTTCGATCCCCGCGCCTATCTGAAGCCCGCCAAGGAGGCCATGAAGAAGGTCTGCATGCAGCGGCTCCAGGAGTTCGGCTGCGAGGGTCAGGCCTCGAACATCCGTCCGATGTCGACGGCTCATATGGCCAAGCGCTACGCCACGGGCGATCTGGACCCGGTCTACGGCAAGGCGGCCAGCGCTGCGGCCTAGGGTGCCGTTCCTGCGAGGCAGTCTCATATTGTCGAACAGTGTTGTGCGACGGGCCGGCGCGGCCTAGCGTGACTCCGAGTACAGGGGGCGTTGGGGGAAAGACATGTCCGACAAGCGTAGGGTGGACCGCCGCTCGTTTCTGAGCCGGGTGCTGGGCGGCGCAGCTGCGGTCGGGGCGCTGGGCGCCGTGACGGGGCAGGCCTCGGCCGCCCAGTCCTGCAGCGACGGCGATCTGGGCAATGGGGGCGATCCGGTTGGCCGGGGTCGGCGCTGCGCCTCCTCCACCGGTTGCTCGGACAGCGATACCGGCAACTACGCCGACGGCGTGGGCCGCGGGCGGCGTTGTTCGACGCCGCAGACCAGCGGATGCACCGACAGCGACACGGGTTCGTATCGCGACGGCATCGGCAACGGACGCCGGTGTTCGGCGCCGGCAAGGAGCACCGGCTGCACCGACAGCGACACCGGCTCCTACCGGGACGGCGTCGGCAACGGTCGTCGTTGTTCCGCGCCGGCCCAGAGCAGCGGCTGTTCGGACAGCGACACCGGCTCCTATGCCGACGGCATCGGCAACGGCCGTCGCTGCTCTCCCGCCCCGAGAAGCTGCACGGACAGCGACACCGGCAACTATGCCGACGGCGTGGGTCGCGGCCGCCGCTGCTAGGGGACTGCAAGGTTGTCATCGCTTCAGCAGGCGCTGTCGGCGCCGCTTTCCTGGTTGCTCGGCGAGGCCGCCGACAGCTTTTTCGACCACGACTATGAGCGGAAGGCCGTCGTCGCGCGGCACGGCGACCCGAATCGGTTCCGGGGACTGCTCTCGGTCGCCGAGATCGACCGCATCGTCTCGGAACTGGATCTGCAACGCGGCATGCTGGTGCTCGCTGACGCCTCTCGCAAGGTCGAGGAAGGCGAGTTCGTCTCGCCCGCCGGGGCGATCGACCGAGCGGCGGTCGCGCAACATTATCAGCGCGGCGCCACGGTCATCCTGAACCAGCTCCAGGAATCCGTCGGCACGCTGGCGTCACTGTGCCGCGCGGTGGCGCAGACCTTCAGCTGCCACGTCCAGACCAATACCTATCTGACGCCGCCCTCCAATCAGGGCTTCCACACCCACTACGACAACCACGACGTCTTCGTGCTGCAGATCGAGGGTGAGAAGACCTGGCGGCTGTATGACCAGCCGATCGAGGCGCCCTATCGGGGCGAGGGCTTCGAGCCGGGTGTCCATCCGGTCGGCGAGCCGGTCGAGACCTTCGTGCTGAAGGCCGGCGATTGCGCTTATGTGCCGCGCGGCCTGATGCACGACGCCGCGACATCGGGCGATCATCCCTCCCTGCACATAACCTGCGGACTGATCGTCAGAACCTGGGCCGACGTGGTGCTGGAGGCCGTGTCCGAGGTCTGCGTCAAGGACACCGCCTTCCGACGCAGCCTGCCGCCGGGCTACGCCAACCGGGACTTCGATCAATCCGTCCTGGAGAGCACCTTCTCTGACTTGATGCGGAAGTTGGTCGCCGAGGCGCGTCCGCAGCGCGCGCTGGATTTCGCGGTGGACCAGTTCATCACCACGCGCGAACCCGACATCTCCGGCGCCTTGCTCGGCGCCCACGCACCGCTGGCGGAGGCTTACGCCGCGCGGCCGTCGCTATGGCGGTTCGAGGACGTCACGCAGGACGACGGGTCGGTCGTCCGGCTGATCTCGCCTGGGGGCGACCTCGACCTCAAGCCCAACACGCGCGAGGCCGTGGAGCGTGCGCTTTCGGGACGGCCCTTCGCGCCCGCCGAGCTTGGCACGGATGACGGCGACCAGCTGATCCGCCGCCTCGTGGCCTTGGGGCTGATCACGGCGACGTCGATCTGAGAGCGTGCTAGGGCGTCCGCGTGGACGACGAGGACGACAATCTGGGCGGCGATGGCGACGCGGGGAGCGGCGAGAGTCTGATCGCCGATCTGTCGGGTCATGACCTTCACCAACGTCTGGACCGCCTGCTGGCCGCCGCCGCGCCGGAGATTTCGAGGGCTCGACTGCAAGCCCTTCTGACCAGCGGCGCGGTGACGATCGATGGGGAGGCCGTCGGCCCGAAGGATCGGCCTCGCGCCGCACTCTATCGCATCACCCTGCCGCCGGTCGCCCCGGCCCTCCCCCTGCCCGAGCCCATCCCCCTGGTCGTCCTGTACGAGGACGCCGATCTGATCGTCATCGACAAGCCGGCCGGGATGGCGGCCCACCCGGCGCCGGGGACCGAGCGCGGAACCCTGGTCAACGCCCTGCTGCACCACTGCGGGGACAGTCTGTCGGGCATCGGCGGGGTGGCGCGGCCGGGCATCGTGCACCGGCTCGACAAGGACACCTCCGGCGTCATGGTCGCCGCCAAGTCGGACCGGGCGCATGCGGGCCTGTCGAAACTGTTCGCCGCCCACGACATCGAGCGCATCTATATCGCCCTGACCCGCGGCGCACCCTCGCCGGAACGCGGCCGGATCGAGACGCAGATCGGCCGGTCGTCTTCGGACCGGAAGAAGATGGCGGTGCTGAAGGCAGGCGGGCGCAACGCCGTCACCGACTATGTCGTGCAGGCCCGCTACGGCGTGCCCGCGAAGGCCGGGGCCGCGCCTCTGGCCGCCCGCGTCGCCTGCACCCTGCACACCGGACGAACGCACCAGATCCGCGTGCATCTGGCCTCGAAGGGATCACCGATCCTGGGCGACGCCGTCTATGGCTCGGGCAGCCCGGCCGGGCCGGTAAAGGCGGCCATCGCCGAGGGGGGCCTGACGCGACAGGCGCTGCATGCGGCCGTGCTCGGCTTCATCCACCCGGTGACCGGCGAGGCGTTGCGGTTCGAGACGGCGCTCCCACCTGATATGCTGGCGCTCGAGACCCTGCTCGCCGCCCTTTGAGAGGCCCGCCATGACCGACCCCGATATCCGCGACAACACCGAGTTGCACCGCTACGAGCTGCCGGTCGGGGATCAGGTGGCCGTGGTCACCTACAATCTGTCCGAGCCCAATCTGATGATCACCGAGACCCTGGTGCCCGAGGCGCTGGAGGGTCAGGGTATCGCCAGCCGGCTGGCCAAACACGTCATCGCGGACGCGAAGGCGCGCCGCCTGCTGATTCTGCCGGTCTGTCCGTTCTTCTCGGCCTATCTGCAGAAGCACCCGGAGCATGCCGAGGCGGTCCATCCCCGGTACCGCGACATTCTGGGCCTCTGAACGTCAGCTTTCGGCGGCTGACGAACGACGTTCTTCGGATAGGATGCGGCGCCTGACTTGGAGGTTCGCTTGCATTTCGTCCCTGTGCTCCTCGCCCTGACCCTGACCGCTCAGCCGGATGCGAACGCTGGAGCGATCGCCCGCACCCTCGACGCGGCCCTGGCGCCCAGTGAATACGACTGGACCCTGGACTGGACGCCGTTCGGCGCGCGGGTGGGCCGGGAAGTGCGCTGGAACCTTTCCGAACCGGGCACCGATGCGCGCGAGCGACTGCCCCAAGGCGTCTATCGGCGATCAGGATGGCTGTCCGAGGGCCGGGGCTCGATCAGCGCTTCGGCGTGCGGCGACGGCCAGAAGGTCCATGCCCTGACGCTGATGATTTCCGACTATGTCCTGCCCAACGGCGAGGGCGTGATGGAGGAGTTGGCGGCGCTGGGCATTGAGGCCACCGAACGCTCGCGCACCGAGGCCGTCGCGCCGACGGATGTCCACGACCACTACCGGGATCTGATCACCGCGGCGCCCGCCCGTGTCGTCTGGTCGCTGGAAAAGGCCGGGCGGCATGACGCGACGCTGACCGCCGTCCACGTCTGCACCCCGCCGGGCACACGGTCCGCGACCCAGTGCTGGACGCGGCTCACCCTCCACTTCCGCCCCGACGACCCCGAGCCCATGGCCTGTCCGGCGCTCGGTCGATACGGCGCCTGAAAGTAAGTCTTGATTCAGGACTGACTATCCGCTATACACCCCACTCATCGGCGCGAGTGGCGCCAGGGTCACGGTCACGCTGTCGTGTGACGATCCGCCTCTGACAAAGACGGCAACCCGTAGCTACTTGTCCGGTTGAGGGGTGAGGACCCCGGCGCACATTCGGTGGCCGGAGCCGCAGAGCCCGCTCGTTGATTACGGTCGGAGGGACCATATGGCTGCCAACAACACGCTCGCGGTGATGTCGCCTGAACAGGGGCTGTCGCGATACCTGACGGAAATCCGCAAGTTTCCGATGCTGAGCAAGGACGAGGAGTTCATGCTCGCCAAGCGCTGGACCGAGCACCAGGACGCCGAGAGCGCCCACCGGCTCGTGACCTCGCACCTTCGCCTCGTGGCCAAGATCGCCATGGGCTATCGCGGCTACGGCCTGCCGATCGGCGAAGTGATTTCGGAAGGCAACGTCGGCCTGATGCAGGCCGTGAAGAAATTCGACCCGGACAAGGGCTTCCGCCTGGCGACCTACGCCATGTGGTGGATCCGCGCCTCGATCCAGGAATACATCCTGCGCAGCTGGTCGCTCGTGAAGATGGGCACCACGGCGGCGCAGAAGAAGCTGTTCTTCAACCTGCGCAAGGCCAAGAGCCAGATCTCGGCCTTCGAGGAAGGCGACCTGCATCCGGAACACCTGACCGCCATCGCCACCAAGCTGGGCGTGACGGAAGAGGAAGTCACCAACATGAACCGCCGTCTCGGCGGCGACGCTTCGCTGAACGCGCCGCTGCGCGTGGACGGCGAGTCGGAATGGCAGGACTGGCTGGCCGACGACAACGCCGTCTCGCAGGAGACCCAGCTGGCGGATGACGAAGAGAAGTCGATCCGCATGAGCCTGCTGGAAGAGGCCATGGGCGAGCTGACGGATCGGGAGAAGCACATCCTGACCGAGCGGCGTCTGAAGGACGATCCGGTCACGCTTGAGGAACTGGCCGGCCAGTACGGCGTCAGCCGCGAGCGCGTGCGCCAGATCGAGGTGCGTGCGTTCGAGAAGCTGCAGAAGGCCATGCGCGCGGCCGCCGAGGAACGGAACCTCGTCGACGCGTAAGCGATCGCCTCAGGGCTGAAACGGAAACGGGCGCGAGATCCTCGCGCGCCCGTTTTGCTGTCCGGTTGTTGGGGTTAGCCGGCCCGGGCGAACTCGGTGCCCGGCTCGGCGAGGGCCAGGATGGCGCCGATCGGGCCGGCCAGGGTGGCCTTGGTCGGCGCGACCGCCATGGCGCCCTCGAGGCCGGCGGCGGCGACCGCCAGCCGGGCGTCGGACGTCTTTATGGCCAGAGCCTTCAGGGTCTCGGCCTGCTGCCTGACCGCGCGAACGGCCTGCATCGGATCCTGATCGAACTGGGCGAGCGAGGCGGCGAGGATGCGCAGCGCCTGATCCTTGACCGCCAGGGCGGCCGCCGCAGCCGTCGCCGGCTTGTCGGCCTTGCGCTTTTGCGGTCCGGCGTATTCGCCGGAGTTGAACCGGCGCCGGTCCGGGCCGACGTAGCCGACCGCCTCGATCCAGTCGCGCGGTTTCAGGGCCACGTTCTCGACCCGCCGGAACAGGTCCGCCGAGGTGAAGGGCTTTCTGAGGAATTCGTGGATGCCCGCATCGCGCGCGCCCTTGATCGAGGTCGCGGTCGCATCGGCCGTCATCATGATGATCGGGGCCCGACGGCAGGCGAGGTTCGAGCGGCGCAGGGTGCGGGCCAGACGTTCGCCGTCCAGCCGGGGCCCCGACCGTTCCGTGAAGATCAGACCCGGCTCCATCTCACGGGCGTGGTCCAGAACGCGGCTTTCGTCGGACTCGGTCACGACCTCGCGCGCGCCCATGCTCTTCATGATGTCCAGCAGCAGACGCGCCGACGCCGCGTTGGGGTCGGCGATCAGCACGCGCCGAACGACCGGCTCGATGCGGTTCAGGATCCTGGCGTCGGCTGCGAACACTAAGCAACTCCGGGGAGGTCAGCTTCCTGGCTAACCGCCACCGGTTAAGGTCGCGTTGAACGCAAACGGATTTCTCAACCCTGGAAGGGATCGCGCATCAGAATGGTGTCGTCCCGCTCCGGGCTGGTCGACAGCAGGGCCACCGGCGCGCCGATCAGTTCCTCGATGCGGCGCACGTATTTGATCGCGTTGGCGTTGATGTCCTTGAAGCTGCGAACGCCACTGGTGCTCTCGCTCCAGCCGGGCAGTTCCTCGAACACCGGCTCGGCCGCCGCCTGGTCCTTCAGGCTGGACGGCAGATAATCCAGCACCTCGCCGTTGACGCGGTAGCCGACGCAGATCTTCAGCGTTTCCAGCCCGTCCAGCACGTCCAGCTTGGTCAGGGCGATGCCGTCGATGCCGTTGATCGCCACCGACTGGCGCACCAGCACGGCGTCGAACCAGCCGCAACGGCGGGCCCGGCCGGTGTTGACCCCGACCTCGCGACCGACGGTCGCCAGATGTTGGCCGACCTCGTCGTTCAGCTCGCAGGCGAAAGGGCCTTCACCGACGCGGGTGGTGTAGGCCTTCACGATCCCCAGCACATAGCCGACGCCGCGCGGCCCCAGACCCGAGCCCGCCGCCGCCTGTCCGGCCACGGTGTTTGACGAGGTGACATAGGGATAGGTGCCGTGGTCGACGTCGAGAAAGGCGCCCTGCGCGCCCTCGAACAGGACCCGCTTGCCCGCCTTCTGGGCCTGATCCAGCACCCGCCAAGCGGCCTTCACATAGGGCAGGATCTTCGGCGCGATCTCCAGCAGCTGCGCCAGCAGCGCCTCCGGATCGATCGGCTCCAGCCCCAGACCGGCGCGGAGCGGATCGTGGTGCGAGCGCAGGCGGTCGATCTTGACCTTCAGGTCCTCGGCATTGGCCAGATCGCAGACCCGGATGGCGCGACGGCCGACCTTGTCCTCATAGGCCGGGCCGATGCCGCGGCCCGTCGTGCCGATACGCGCGCCGGGGGCGCTGGCCGCCGCCTCGCGCGCCACGTCCAGCGCCGGGTGGATGGGCAGGATCAGACAGGCGTTGTCGGCGATGGTGAGGATGTCGGGGTTGATAGCGACGCCCTGGGCCTCGATCTTCTCGATCTCGCCGATCAGGTGCCACGGATCGACGACCACGCCGTTGCCGATGATCGAGGGCTTGCCCTGAACCACGCCGGAGGGGAGCAGGGCCAGCTTGTAGACCTTGCCGTCCACGACCAGCGTGTGGCCGGCGTTGTGACCGCCCTGGAACCGCACGATGATGTCGGCGCGGTTGGACAGCCAGTCCACGATCTTGCCCTTGCCCTCGTCGCCCCACTGGGCGCCGATCACCGCGACGTTCGCCAAAGCCATATCTCCGCTGAATGCGGGCGCAGCCTATAGCGGGGGAATCGCGGAATGTCGTCCCGGCCGGGACGATTTAGGCGTCGAGCTCGGCGACCGCCGTCTGGAACGCCCAGTCGAGCCACGGCGCGCCCGCGAGGATGTCGTCGGCTTCGACCGTGCAACCGCACCAGATCCGCAGGCCGGCGGGGGCGTTGCGATGGCTTTCGACGTCGAAGGCGGCCTCTTCGACCTCCAGCAGCGCCTTCATCCGCTTGACGAAGGCCTGACGACCGGCGTCGTCGAGCGCCGTCACCCGGGCATCGACGATCTTCAGACAGACCGAGGTCGTGGACCGGATCGAGACATCCTCGGCCAGATAGTCGACCCAGTCCGTCCGCTGCACCCAGGCGTCCAGCGCCGCCGCGTTCGCATTCGTGCGGCGAATGAGTTCGTCCAGCCCGCCGGCGCCCTTCGCCCACTCCAGGGCGTCGATCCAGTCTTCCAGCGTCCACAGCGAGAAGGTGTTGATCATCGTCCCGGCGGCCAAGGCCCGATCGAAGCCTTTGGCGTCGCGCAGACGCAGCACCTTGGGCACGGCGCGCGGCGGCTCGTAGCTGTCCAGCCGGGCGATCGCGCGCGGGCTGAACGCCGCCACGCCTATCCCGGCCTCGCCGCCCAGCGCCTTCTGGAAGGAGAAGGTCACGACATCGAGCTTCCTGAAGTCCATCGGCATAGCGAAGGCAGCCGAGGTCGCGTCGCAGATCACGATCCCTTCGCGATCGTCCGCGATCCAGTTCGCGTTCGGCGCCCGCACGCCCGAGGTCGTGCCGTTCCAGGGGAAGACCAGATCCTTCTTCGGATCGACCTTCGAGACGTCCGGGAAACGGCCCCACGACGCCTCGAGGATCTCGAGTGACTCGAGCTTGAGATGATCCCTGGCGTCGACGGCCCATTGCTTGCCGAAATTCTCGAAGGCCATCACCTGCACGGGCCGTTCGCCCAGCATGTTCCACAGAGCGGCCTCGACCGCCCCGGTGTCGGAACCCGGCAGATAGGCCAGCACCCAGTCTTCCGGGACCCGAAGCACCTCCTTCGTCAGGCGCAGGCCGTAGGCGAACCGCTCCACCACCTCGACCGCGCGCCGCTGCTCGTCGCGCAAGTGGTCCCAGAAGAGACGGCAACCGGCGCAGGCGAACAGCCGGAACTTGCGCC
>CAMLNY010000023.1 GCA_946481405.1 uncultured Brevundimonas sp.
CATCGGCCTCGCGCTGCTGGTCCGCGACGGCGCCCTGATGCTCGCCGCACTCGCCCCCGGCCTCACCGCCTTCGGCCTCGCCGGCAAGGACGTCCTCGAGGTCGGCGACGTTGTGACGATCGAGCCGGGCGTAGTCCTCGGTCAGGGCGCGCGTATCGGCCGTGGCAGCCGGATCGGCGCCAACACAGTCATCGGCCCTGGCGTGCAGATCGGCCGCGACTGCGATATCGGTCCCAACGTCACCATCCGTTTCGCCCTGATCGGCGACCGGGTGAAGATCTATGCAGGGGCGCGACTGGGGGAGGCCGGGTTCGGCGCGGCCGGCGGGGCGATTGGCGTGGTCGACGTGCCCCAGCTAGGCCGGGTCATCGTCCAGGATGGCGTGACCCTCGGTGCGAACACCTGCGTCGATCGGGGCGCCTACGACGACACGGTCATCGGCGAGAACACGAAGGTCGATAATCTTGTGATGATCGCCCACAACTGCGTCATCGGCCGTAATGTCCTGATCGCCGGTCAGACGGGGATTTCCGGCTCCGTGACCGTCGGCGACGGGGTGATGTTCGGCGGTCAGGCCGGGGTCGGGGACCACTTCACGATCGGCGACGGGGCCCGCGTGGCGGCCGGCGGCGGGGTGCTGGGCGACGTCCCGGCGGGCGAGACCTGGTCCGGCTATCCGGCCAAACCGATCCGTCAGTTCTTGCGCGAGACGGTCTGGGTGTCCAAACAGGCCTCTTCAAAGAGGAGTAAGGACGGATGAGCGAGACCGGAACGAGCATCGACTACGCCGAGGTCATGCGCCGTCTGCCGCACCGCTATCCCTTCCTGCTGGTGGACAAGGCCGAGGACTTCGTTCCCGGGACCTCGATCACGGGCATCAAGAACGTCACGCACAACGAGCCGTTCTTCCCCGGCCACTTCCCGATCGATCCGGTCATGCCCGGTGTCCTGATCGTCGAGGCCATGGCCCAGACGGGCGCCCTGCTGATGTCCAAGACCATGGACGTGGCCGTGGCGGACAAGGTCATCATGTTCATGTCCATCGACGGCGTGCGCTTCAGAAAGCCCGCGCGGCCGGGCGATCAACTCCACATGAAGGTCATCGTGACCCGTGCGCGCGGCGACGCCTACAAGTTCCGGGGCGAGACCTTCATCGACGGCAAGCTGGCCGCCGAAGCCGAGTTCATGGCCATGGTCGTGACCGTGGACCAGCCCGCGTCGTGAGCATCCACGCCACCGCCATCGTTCACCCCGACGCCGTGATCGGCGACGGCGTGGTCATCGGCCCCTGGTCCACCGTCGGGCCGGGCGTTGTGCTGGGCGAGAACGTCACCCTGGTCAGCCATGTGGTGCTGCAGCAGGACACGACGGTCGGCGCGCGCACCATCATCCATCCCTTCGCTGTGATCGGCGGGGACCCCCAGCACAACGGCTACAAGGGCGAGACCGTGCGGCTGGAGATCGGCTCGGACAACTCGATCCGCGAGCACGCGACCTTCAACCGGGGCACGCCCCAAGGTTCGGGCGTCACCCACGTCGGCTCCAACAGCCTGTTCATGACCGGCGCCCACGTGGGCCACGACGCCGTGGTCGGCGACAATGTCGTGATGGCGAACAACGCGACCCTGGGCGGGCACGCGAAGGTCGGGGACAAAGTGTTCCTGGGCGGGCTCTGCGCCGTGCACCAGAACGGCCGGGTGGGGCAGGGCGCCATCGTCGGCGGTCTGGCGGCCGTGACGCGCGACGTCATCCCCTACGGCTCGGCATGGGGCAACCACGCGCGGCTGCATGGGCTGAACCTGATCGGGCTGAAGCGGAAGGGCTACGGCAAGGACGCCGTGCGCCGCCTGCTGGCCGCGTATCGTGACCTGTTCGAGGGTCAGGGCGTGTTCGCCGACCGGCTGGACGCCGTCGAGGCCGGTTATGCCGACCTGCCCGAGATCATGGAGATCGTCGCCTTCATCCGCGAGGACGGCAAACGGCCCCTGTGCCTGCCGGGCGAGTGACCAATGACGTCGTCAAACACGTCAAAATTTTCGATCAAGCTGTCCAATCCAAACGCTAATTTGGTCAAGGACGCCAAACGGTGAGCGCGGGCAAGCTGGGCCTGATCGCGGGCGGCGGCGACCTGCCTCTGGCCATCGCAGCGCGCTGCGAGGTCGAGGGGCGGCCCCTGTTCGTCATCCGTCTGGCGACCTTCGCCGATCCCCATCTGGTCCGGTATCCGCATATCGAGGCGGGGATGGCCGAGATCGGCAGGGTGCTGGCCGCGCTGAAAGCCGAAGGCTGCACCGCCGTCTGTTTCGCAGGCACGGTCAACCGGCCGGACTTCAAGGCGCTGAAGCCCGACCTGAAAGGGGCGATGGTGCTGCCGGGGATCATTGCGGCGGCGACCAAGGGCGACGACGCCTTGTTGCGGAAGATCCTGTCGGTGTTCGAAGCCGAGGGCTACGCCATCGAGGGCGCCGACGACATTCTGGGCGGAGAGACCCTGCCGGCCGGTGCTCTGGGGCGCGTTCAGCCGGATGAGAAGGCTTTGTCCGATCTCAGGAAGGCGCTGCATGTCGCTGAAAAGGCAGGCGAACTTGATATCGGGCAGGGCGCGGTCGTGTGTGATGGTCTGGTCCTGGCGGTCGAGGCGCAGGAGGGCACCGACGCCATGCTCAACCGGGTCGCGGGCCTGCCCGCCGATCTGCGCGGGGCGGCCGGGGCGCTGAAGGGCGCGCTCGGCAAGGCGCCCAAGCCGATTCAGGACCTGCGCGTCGACATGCCGGTCATGGGCGCGCGCACCGTCGAGAACGCCGCCGCCGCTGGGCTGGCGGGCGTCGGCGGGATGGCGGGGAAGCTGATCCTGATCGACCGCGCCGCAATCATCGAGGCGGCGGACCGGCTGGGCCTGTTCGTCTGGGGCGAGGATCGGTCGTGAAGATCATGCTGGTCGCCGCCGAAGCCTCCGGCGATGCGCTCGGCGCCGCTCTGGCGCAGGCGCTGCGGGCGCGGCGGCCGGACGTCGGCTTTGTCGGCGTCGGCGGGCCCAAGATGGCGGCTGAGGGTGTCGACAGCCCATTCGACATCGCCCAGCTGTCCATTCTCGGCTGGCTGGAAGGCTTGCGCGCCTATGGCCGGGTCAAGGCGCGGGTCGCCGACACCGTGGCCCTGGCGGTGCGGGAGCGGCCGGACGCCGTCGTCCTGATCGACAGCTGGGGCTTCACCATCCGGGTGGCCAAGGCCATCCGCGAGGTCCTGCCGCACGTTCCGCTGATCAAATACGTCGGGCCCCAGGTCTGGGCGTCGCGTCCGGGGCGGGCGAAGACGCTGGCGAACGCGGTCGATCACCTGCTGGCCCTCTACGCTTTCGACGCGCCGTGGTTCGAGCGCGAGGGGCTGGCGACGACCGTGGTGGGGTCGCAGGCGCTGCATGTCGACATGAGCGGCGCCGATCCGGCCGCCTTCCGCGCCGCGCGGGCAATTATGCCGGACGCGAACCTCCTGCTGGTCTTGCCGGGCAGCCGGCCGAGCGAGATCCGCCTCATGACCCCGGTCTATGAGGAGGCGGTCAAGGCGCTGAAAGCCGCCGATCCGAAGCTGGAGGTCGCCGTCGTCGTGGCGGGCACCGTCGCCGACGACGTCACCGCTCGCGTGGCCGCCTGGCCCTTCCGCGCCCATGTTGTGACCGAGGCGGACAAGTATGCGGCCATGAAGGCGGCGACGGTCGCCCTGGCCACCAGCGGCACAGTCTCGACCGAACTCGCGCTCGCAGGGGCGCCCATGGTCATTGGCTACCGGTTCGCGCCCCTCAGCTATGCGATCATGAAGCCCTTCTTCACCGGCAAGTACGCGACCCTGTTCAACCACGCCGCCGACGAGGAGATCGCGAAGGAGCTGGTTCAGGCCGATGCGACGCCGGAAAAGGTGGCCGCCGAGGTCGGGCGGCTGTTGCACGATCCGGCCGCGCGGGCGGCTCAGGCGCACCGACAGACCGAGGCTCTGGACCGGATGGGGCGGGGCGGCGGTGATCCCTCGGCGCTGGCGGCGGACGCCGTTCTGGCCGTCGTGGCGTCGCGCGCGGATCGGGGTTAGACTGCGGCCATGAGCACCGTTCGCCCGCCCAAGAAGAGCGAGACCCTAGAGGTCCGGCTGCCGCACGCGGCCAAGGTCGCCTTCATGGAACGTTGCCGCGCGGCAGGCCTGACGGCCAGCGAAGTGGTGCGCGAACTGATCGAGAATGAGGCGCCCCGGCCCCGGCCGGCGAAGCGCTGGCAGGCCGCCCTTCTGGCCGTGGCGGGCCTGATCATCGGCGCCGTGGCCGCGCCGTCGATCGCCCAGGCCTTGCCGGGATCACGCGCCGCCTTCGACCAGATGGACGCCAACGGCGACGGCGTCATCTCCTTCTCCGAATTCCGCGCCCGCTAGCGGATCGGCTCCAGCAGGCGGCCGGGGCGCAGGCTGAACCAGGTCCACGGCTTCCATAGCGCCGCGCCGGGCTTCCACGAGGCGACGACGATCTCGGCCTTGCCCACCAGGTTCGAGACCGGCAGGAGGCCCACGCCGACTTCGGGCGACCAGCGGCTGTCCAGCGAGTTGTCGCGGTTGTCGCCCATGACGAACAGCTGGCCCTCTGGGACGATCATAACCGGGCGCGTATCGCCCTCGAGACCCTGTCCGCCGTCGAAGGTGATATAGGTCCGGTCGTCGGCCTGACGCTCCTCGACCTGTTCGACCGGACGACCCGGCTGGTCCAGATCGAGGCCGGGCCCGAGGGCGCGCTGGGGCAGGGCGACGCCGTTGACGATCACCTGTCCGTCCATGACCTCGACCCGGTCGCCGGGCAGGCCGATGACCCGCTTGATCCAAGTCTCCTGCGGATTGAAAGGACGGCGGAAGACGACGACGTCGCCGCGCTTCGGCAGACGCTCGAACAGACGCCCGGACGGCAGGGGCGGGTTGAATGGCAGGGACGCTCGGCTCCAGCCGTAGGCGGACTTGGACACCACCAGATAGTCCCCGACCACCAGTCCGGGCTCCATCGAGGCCGAGGGGATGGTGAAGGGCTGCCAGGCCACGGTCTGGATCAGGACGGCGGCCGCCAGGGCGATACCAACCGTGCGGACGGTATCGATGATCTCGGCCGTCATGGACGGTTGCGAGGCGGTTTCGGCGGGGAGGATGTCGGCGGTCTGGGTCATGGCCCCAGTCGAGCCCGGGACAGGCTTCCACGCCAGCGAAGTCGTGTCCGGACATGCCGCCGATCGTGTCGGGACAAAGAAAACGCCGGGGCGCGGGCCCCGGCGTTCTGTTTGTCGTGCGGTTTAGCCCCGGTTCTGGATCGGGACGTAGTCGCGTTGCGTCGGACCGGTGTAGAGCTGACGCGGGCGGCCGATCTTCTGCGCCGGATCGGCCAGCATTTCTTCCCACTGGGCGATCCAGCCCACGGTGCGGGCGAGCGCGAACAGCACGGTGAACATCGAGGTCGGGAAGCCCATCGCCGACAGGGTGATGCCCGAATAGAAGTCGACGTTCGGGAACAGCTTGCGCTCGATGAAATATTCGTCCGACAGGGCGACCTTCTCGAGTTCCTTGGCGACCTGGAACAGGGGGTCGTTCTCGGCGCCGACCAGGTCGAGGATCTCGTCGGCCGATTCCTTCATCACCGTCGCGCGCGGGTCGTAGTTCTTGTACACGCGGTGGCCGAAGCCCATCAGCTTGTACTTCTTGGCCTTCACGCCCTCGATGAACTCCGGGATTTTGTCCGGGGTGCCGATCTCCTTGAGCATGGTCAGCGCCTCTTCGTTGGCGCCGCCGTGCGACGGGCCCCACAGGCAGGCGATGCCGGCGGCGATGCAGGCGAACGGATTGGCGCCCGACGACCCGGCCAGACGGACGGTCGAGGTCGAGGCGTTCTGCTCGTGGTCGGCGTGCAGGATCAGGATGCGGTCCATGGCGCGGGCCAGGGCGGGGTCGATGACGTAGTCCTCGGCCGGCACGGCGAAGCACATGCGCAGGAAGTTCTCGGCGTACGACAGGTCGTTGCGCGGCGACACGAACGGCTGGCCGATGTGGTACTTGTAGGCCCGGGCCGCGATCGTCGGCATCTTGGCGATCAGGCGGATGGCCGAGATGTTGCGCTGGACCGGGTCGTGGATGTCCAGGCTGTCGTGATAGAAGGCCGACAGGGCGCCGACGGCGCCGACCATGATCGCCATCGGGTGGGCGTCGCGGCGGAAGCCCTCGAAGAAGCGGTCGAACTGGGCGTGCAGCATGGTGTGCCGCGTGACGGTTTCCTCGAAAGCCTCGTATTGGGCGGCCGTCGGCAGCTCGCCGTGCAGCAGCAGGTGGCAGACCTCGATGAAGTTCGATTGCGAGGCCAGCTGGCCGATCGGATAGCCCCGGTGCAGCAGGACGCCGGCGTCACCGTCGATATAGGTGATGGCGCTTTCGCAGGCCGCCGTCGAGGTGAAGCCCGGGTCGAAAGTGAAGGCGTCGGTCGCGCCGTACAGCTTGCGGATGTCGATCACGTCCGGACCGGTGGAGCCCGACAGGACGGGCAGTTCGACGGTCTTGTCGCCGAGGGTCAGGGTCGCCGTGCCGGCGGATTTCGAGGTGTCAGTCATCAGGCGCCCTTGCTTTCGTGTTCGATCCGGACGGGAGAACCCGGATCGCGATTGTTATGCCCGTTCACTTAGTCTGTTGCAGCGCATCATCCAAGCGCCCCAACGCTTCTTCTCGCCCCAATGCGGACAAGGTGCGGGCGATGTCGGGCGAGGCGGCGCCGCCGGTCAGGGCGGCGCGCATCGGCGGTCCGATCTTGCCGAAACCAACGCCTTCCTCTTCCGCGAAAACTTTCAGTTCCGCCTCGAGAGCGAAGACGTCCCAGCTCCCGAACAGCGTGAGGCGATCGCGGACCCGGCCGATGCGCTCGGCCGTCTCGCCGGACAGCAGCATGCGGGCCTTTTCGTCCAGTTCCAGCGGGCGGGTTTTCAGTACGAAGGCCGTCTGATCGGCCAGTTCCAGCAGGGTTTTGGCGCGGTCCTTCACGAAGGGAATAGCGCGCTGGAGTTTCGCCTCGTCGCCTTCGGCGAGGGTCGCGCCCTTGGCCAGATGGGCGTCCAGCGTCAGCCCGGCCAGACGGTCGTCGGCCGCCAGACGCAGCCAGTGCGAATTGACGTGCGCCAGTTTGTCGAAGTCGAGCCGGGCCGGCGCCTTGCCGACGCCGTCGAGGCCGAACCACGTCTGCGCCTGTTCATCACTGAACAGTTCGTCGTCGCCGTGGGCCCAGCCGAGGCGGGCCAGATAGTTGCGCATGGCCTCGGGCAGGTAGCCCATCTCGGCGTACTCATGCACGGCCTGGGCTCCGTGGCGCTTCGACAGCTTCGCCCCGTCCGGGCCGTGAATCAGGGGGATGTGGGCGAAGACCGGGCGGGCCCAGCCGAGGGCGTCATAGATCAGCGACTGGCGCGCGGCGTTGTTCAGGTGATCGTCGCCGCGAATGACGTGGGTCACTCCCATGTCGTGATCGTCGACGACGACGGCGAGATTGTAGGTCGGGGCGCCGTCCGACCGCAGCAGGACCAGATCGTCCAGATCGTTCGCGTCCCAGCCGACCTCGCCCTGGACGGCGTCGGGCACCACGACCCGGCCGGGCAGGGGGCGGCGGAAGCGGACGACGTGTGGCTGGCTGAGGTCGTCGACCGTCGGGGCGCGGTCGCGCCAGGGCGACTCGAAGGTGCGCTTTTCCGCCTTGGCCTCGTCGCGCAGGCGACCCGTCTCGTCGGCGGAAGTGAAGTCGCGATAGGCGGCCCCGCGTTCCAGCAACTGGTCCACGACCTCGCGGTGGCGGTCGGCGCGGCTGAATTGGAAGACCGGCTCCTCGTCGGCGAACAGCTCCAGCCAGCTCAGGCCGTCGAAGATCGCCTTCACCGCCTCGTCGGTCGACCGCTCGCGGTCGGTGTCCTCGATGCGGACGAGAAATTTGCCGCCGCGCCCTTTCGCGTAAAGGTAGTTGAACAACGCGGTTCTCGCGCCTCCTATGTGGAGGTAGCCGGTGGGCGAGGGGGCGAAACGGGTGACGACCTGGGGCGAGGAAACGTCTGAAGGCATAGGGGGCATGGGGAAGGCGTCCGAACGGGCCGCCCTTATACCCCCCGACGCGGCAAAGCCCAGCCTGTCGGCGCGCGTTCGTGACTGGCTCGAGGGAGAGGCGGCATCTCAGTCGCTGCGCTGGCGGCTGTGGTCGCCCGTGGCGTTCGGCGGCGGGGCGGCGATCTACTTCGCAATGAGATCGGAGCCGCCGTTCTGGCCGCTGGCGCTGGCGGCTCTGGTCACGACTGCGCTGTGGCTGGGCGCCCGGCTGATGGCGCGGGGGCGGGGCGTCACTCTGCCGCTGATGCTGGTCGCCTGTCTGTTTCTGGGGTTGGCGGGCGCCAAGGTCCGGACCGAGCGGGTGGCGGCGCCGATCGCCCCGGCGAGGGCCGAACCGACCGTGGTCGAGGGCTGGGTCGTCGACGTCGACAGTCCCGGCGATCGGGGCCACCGGGTCGTGATTGCTCCGGTCCGGATCCGGGGACTGGAACCCGGGGATACGCCGATCCGGCTGCGCGCCACGGTGCGGGGAGAGCCGCCGACGCCGGGTTCGGCGATCCGGCTGTTCGCCATCCTCAACCCGCCGCCGCCTCCGGCCAGTCCCGGCGCCTACGACTTCGGACGCAACGCCTACTTCCAGGGACTTGGCGGGACGGCGTTCG
>CAMLNY010000024.1 GCA_946481405.1 uncultured Brevundimonas sp.
CGCTCAAGGCCGGGTACGAGGACTGGTCTCACTGGCTGCCGATGAACCGGGCGCTGGCCGTGCCGTGCGAGAAGGTCAGGGCGGTGGATCCGTTCACCTCGTCAACGGCGCGGGACGCCGGGTGGCAGTGGCGCATCTCACTGCAGCACCGGACCGGCAACGGCTATGTCTATGCGTCGGACTTCATCGAGGACGAGGTGGCGAAGGAGACGCTGCTGGCGAACCTCGACGGCGAGGCGCTGGCCGATCCTCGTCCGCTGCGGTTCACGACCGGCAAGCGGAAGAAGTTGTGGGACAAGAACGTGGTCTCACTGGGCCTGTCGTCGGGCTTCATCGAACCCTTGGAATCGACCAGCATCCATCTAGTCCAGACCGGGATCATCCGTCTGCTGCAGCACTGGCCGGACAAGGCGTTCAGCCAGGCCAATACCGATGGCTACAACCGGCGTCTGGACCGCGAAATCGAACTGATCCGGGACTTCGTGATCCTGCACTATCACGCGACCCAGAGGGACGACACGCCGTTCTGGCGACATGTGCGGGACATGCCGATCCCCGACAGCCTGGCCGAACGGGTGGAGATGTTCCGCGACCGGGGCCTGTTGTTTCAGGTCGGGGCGGACGAGTATTTCAGCCAGGGCTCGTGGATGGCTGTGATGATCGGGCAGGGGATCACGCCCCGGACCTACAACCCGCTGTACGGCTATCAGCAGCTCGACCGGGCGGCGGGGCTTCGAACAGATCAAACAGGCGTGGGCGGCGACGGCGGAGAACCTGCCGCCGCACGAGGACTATCTGAGGGCGAACAAGATGTGGGCGGACGCGTGACCGAGGCGGAAGTTCTGACTCGCGTGGAGAACGGTCTGGGGCGTATCACCCTGAACCGGCCAAAATCATTGCATGCCCTGAATCTGGGCATGTGCGAGGCGATGACGCAGGCGCTGGTCGCCTGGCGCGACGATCCCGAGGTGCTGTCGGTGCTGATCGACCACTCGGGCGAGCGTGGCTTCTGCGCGGGCGGCGATATCCGCATGATCGCTGAAAGCGGGGCGACGGATGCGGTCGAGGCGAAGGCGTTCTTCCTGACCGAGTACAGACTCAACCACCTTATGTTCGAATACCCCAAGCCGATCACAGCGATCGTCGACGGGATCGTCATGGGAGGGGGTGTCGGGATTTCCGAGCCGGCGCAGATGCGTATCGCGACCGAGCGGACGACCTATGCCATGCCGGAAACGGGCATCGGCCTGTTCCCGGATGTAGGTGGAGGCTGGTTCCTGCCGCGGCTGCCGGGCGAGGCGGGGACGTGGCTGGCCCTGACGGGCGCGCGGCTGAAGGCGGCGGACACGATCAAGCTGGGCGTCCACACCAGCTACACCAATGCGTATCAGGTCGAGCGGTTGAAGGAGATCCTCGTCAGGGATTCGATCAACCCCAAGCATGTCGCCGAGGATTTCTACGACACGATCATGACCGCGCCGACGGTCGAACTCGAGGCCATCGACCGGCTGTTCGCCTTCGATACGGTGGAGGAGATCTTCGCCGCGCTGGAGGCCGACGGGTCGGAGTGGGCGCTGGCGCAGCTGGCGGTGCTGAAGACCAAGTCGCCGCAGTCGCTGAAGGTGACGCTGCGACAGCTGCGGACCGGGCGAAAGATGAAGACCTTCGCCGAGGTGATGGCGATGGAATACCGGCTGGGCGGGCGGATCGTGCGGACCCACGACTTCCAGGAAGGCGTGCGCGCCGTGATCGTCGACAAGGACAATTCGCCGAAATGGTCGCCGGCGACTCTTGAAGGGGTGACGGACGCCGATCTGGACGCCCTGTTCGCGCCGCTTCCGAAGGACGAGGAATGGACGCCGCTGCCGGAGCCGTGGCCGCGGTCGCCGAAGAAGCAGGCGCGCCGGAGGGCGCGGGCCTGACCTTTCCCTGCATCCTGTGAAGCTTTCGTGCGTATGTTGGCTGAACCGCTGTTCGAGGATCGTCCCATGCTGAAATCGTCGTTGCTGATCGCCGCCGCCGCGATCGCCCTGTCTGCCTGTGCTCCGACGATGTCGGGGGAGACCCCGGCCGATCCGGCGGAGCGGCCCTCGGCGGTCGTCAACGACTACGCCCTGGCCATCGCCGATCCGTTGAGGCCCGCGACCGAGGTGGCGCGCGATCCGCTGCGGAAGCCTGCCGAGATGCTGGCCTTTGCGCAGATCGACGGCGGGGAGCGGATCGCGGACGTGCGGCCCGAGGAGGGCTATTTCAGTCGCCTGTTCGCCCGGGCCGTGGGGCCGGAGGGCCGGGTCTACGCCTTCGTGCCGAACCAGACGGCGGCGCGCGAGAACGGGTTCGCCGACACCCTGGCGACCGACTATCCGAACGTGACGCGGGTCACGGGGGCGCTGGAGGACCTGACCTTCCCCGAGCCGCTGGACGTGGTCTTCATGGGGCAGGAATACCATGACTTCGTCATCGACCGGTTCAACGTCGATGTGGCGCGGATGAACGCGGCGGTGTTCGCGGCGCTGAAGCCGGGCGGGCTCTATGTCATTCTGGACCATCAGGCGGCGGCGGGCGCTGGAACGTCGGTCGTCGGCACCCTGCACCGGATCGAGGCCTCGGCCCTGAGGGCGCAGGTGGAGGCGGCGGGCTTCATCTTCGACGGCGAGACCAGCGCCGTTCGGAACCCTGAGGACGACCACAGCCTGTCGGTCTTCGACGAGGCGATCCGGGGCCGGACCGACCAGTTCGTCTACCGCTTCAGAAAGCCCGGCTGACGCCGTTCGACGGACGCGCTAGACTGTTCTCACGCCGTGAGCGTGAGGGAGAGAACCATGCGTCGTTCGCTGATCCTGGCCGTTTCGGCCGCCGTCCTGATGGGTGCGAGCGGGTTCGCGCCCGCGCCTGTGCAGGATCCGAGCGACTACGCCTATGTGCTGGCGGCGGACACGCGGCCGCAGGCCGACCGCGACCGCGATGAGGCGCGGCACACAGCCGAGGTTCTCGCCTTCGCCAGGGTCGGGCCCGACCAGAAGATCGGCGACATGATCATCGGCGGCGGCTTCTGGACCCGCGCTTTCGCCCGGATCGTGGCGGACGGCGACGGCGAGGTGATCGCCTGGCAACCGGCCGAGTTCGTCGCCTTCCAGGCCAGCTACGGCGAGGCGATCGCGGCGGCCGACGCCATGGACGACGTGACCGGCATCCGGTCGGCCATCGGAGCGCCCGAGTTCCCGTCCGGAATGGACCTGATCTTCACCAACCAGAACTATCACGACCTGCATCTGCGGCCGTTCGCGGCGGATACGGCGGCGAAGGTCAATGCGGCGGTGTTCGCCGCGCTCAAGCCGGGCGGCTACTACGTCGTGATCGACCACTATGCGGCGGCCGGCGCCGGTCTGGAGGCCGCGCACACCCTGCACCGGATCGACACCGCCGACGTGAAGCGCGAGGTCGAGGCGGCGGGCTTCGTGCTGGATGGCGAGAGCGACATCCTCAGGAACGACTCCGACCCGCTGACGGCCAATGTCTTCGACGGTTCGATCCGGGGGCGCACCAGCCAGTTCATGCTGCGCTTCCGCAAACCGGCGTGAGGGTCTAACCGGGAGCCAAAATCGCTTCCGGGAGAGACTCAGCCATGACGAAAATCGCCTTCATCGGCCTCGGCAACATGGGCGGCGGCATGGCCGCCAATCAGGCCAGGGCCGGCCACGCCGTGGCGGCCTTCGACCTGTCCCAGGCGGCGCTGGATCGGGCGAAGGGCGCGGGCTGCACCCCGGTCGCCTCGGTGGCCGAGGCGGTGAAGGACGCCGAGGTGGTCATCACCATGCTGCCGGCCGGGCCGCATGTGCTGAAGGTCTATTCGGAACAGATCATCGGCGTCGCGCCGTCCTCGGCGTTGCTGCTGGACTGCTCGACCATCGACGTAGAGACGGCGCGGAAGGTCGCGGGACTGGCGAAGGAAGCAGGCTACGCCTTCGCCGACGCGCCGGTGTCGGGCGGGACGATGGCGGCGGACGCCGGGACCCTGGCCTTCATGGTCGGCTGCGACGAGGCGGACTTCGCCCGCATCGAGGCGGCTCTGGAGCCCATGAGCCGGGCGACATTCCGCGCCGGCGACCACGGGGCGGGGCAGGCGGCCAAGATTTGCAACAACATGATTCTGGGCATCACCATGCTGGGGACGTGCGAGGCCATTGCGCTTGCCGAGAAGCTGGGGCTGGACCCGACGAAGATGTTCGACATCGTGGCCAAGTCCTCGGGCCAGAGCTGGTCGACGACGACCTATTATCCGTGGCCGGGGCCGGTGCCGACCGCGCCGTCCAACCGCAACTATGACGGAGGCTTCGCTACGGCCATGATGCTGAAGGACCTGAAGCTGGCGCAGGACGCGGCGGCCAAGGCGGGCGCCGCGACCCCGCTTGGGGCGCAGACGGAGGCCCTGTTCCAGATGTTCAACGGCCTCGGATACGGCGGGCGCGACTTCTCCGCGATCCTGCAGATGCTGCGCGGGAAGCTGGACGAACTGCCGAAGGGTTAGGCCTTACCAGCCTGAACCCGGACCGACCGTGATCTCGATGCGGTCGTTCCGGGGCTCGCGGACCCCATCGGCGGTCTCGATGAGCGGGCGGGACTCGCCGAAAGCCTGCGTGGTGATGACCGTGGACGGAATCCCCATCGAAACGAGGTAGTCCCGCGCGACCGCCGTGCGCTGCTGTGACAGCCTCACATTGGCGGCGGCTTCGCCTGCGCGTGATGTGTGACCCGCGATGACGATCGATGTGCCTGCGCCGTCCCGAGCATAGGTTCGGGCAAAGGTCTGCAGGGCGGTTCGTGCGCGGGGCGTCAGGCGATCCTGGCCCCGATCGAATTGAACGATCGTCGGCATGATCTGGGCAGCGGCTGCGGAGCCGACGGCGATAAGACAGGCGGCCAGAATGATGATGCGGCGCATGGCGGTTCTCCTTTGCCGAGAAGAGAGCGCAGACGGGTTAGCGCCGTCATCCTCCAGACGGATGATAGCAAGAGTCCGTTATTGAGAACCGTTATCAATTAAGGGTTTGCGGCACTTTGTCCGGCCGGATTCATGGACAAATCGCCCACATCGGCGCATCAGGCGGCGACGTTTATCCGCCGAGCAGAGCCAGCTTCTTGTACGACTACAAGGCCGCCTTCCAGACCGCCGTGGACCAGGTGAAGAGCGAGGGGCGCTATCGCGTCTTCGCCGACCTGAAGCGCGTGCGCGGCCAGTTCCCCAAGGCCGTGCGTCGCCGTGAGGACGGGTCCGAGCAGGACGTCGTCATCTGGTGCTCCAACGACTACCTCGGCATGGGCCAGCATCCGGTCGTTCTGGACGCCATGCAGGCCGAGCTGGACGCCGTGGGCGCGGGGGCCGGCGGCACACGCAACATTTCGGGCACGACGCGCTCGGCGGTGGATCTGGAAGCCGAACTGGCCGCCTGGCATCAGAAGGAAGCCGCGCTGCTGTTCACCTCCGGCTATGTGGCCAATGAGGCGACGCTGACGACGCTGCAGCGCATCCTGCCGGGGCTGATCATCTTCTCGGACAGCCTGAACCACGCCTCGATGATCGCAGGGATCCGCAACGGCGGCTGCGAGCGACACGTCTTCCTGCACAACGACCTGACGCATCTGGAGCAGCTTCTGGCCGCTGCGCCGACGGATGCACCCAAGCTGATCGCCTTCGAGAGCGTCTATTCGATGGACGGCGACATCGCCGACCTGGCCGGCACCATCGCCCTGGCGAAGAAGTACGGCGCCCTGACCTATCTCGACGAGGTCCACGCCGTGGGCCTCTACGGCGCCACGGGCGCGGGCGTGGCCGAGCGCGATGGCGTTCTGGAAGGCATCGACATCATCGAATGCACCCTGGGCAAAGCGATCGGCGTCATGGGCGGCTACATCGCCGCCGACGCGGTGATCGTGGACGCGGTGCGAAGCTGGGCCTCGGGCTTCATCTTCACGACCTCGCTTCCTCCCGCTTTGACGGCGGGGGCCTTGGCCTCGGTGCGCCACCTGAAGGCCCATCCGGAACTGCGCGCGGCGCATCAGGAGCGGGCCCAGGCCCTGAAGGACCGTTTCGCGGCCGCCGGTATCCCGGTGATGCCGAGCGAAAGCCACATCGTGCCGGTCTTCGTGGGCGATCCGGTCCACACCAAGATGATCTCGGACATGCTGCTGGAAGAGCACGGCGTCTATGTCCAGCCGATCAACTATCCGACCGTGCCCAAGGGGACGGAGCGCCTGCGCTTCACCCCCTCGCCGAACCACACCGACGACATGATGGACGCCTTGGTCGAGGCGATGGACCGCCTGTGGTCGCACTGTAACGTCGCGCGGATGCCCTCGGCGGCGTGACGATGGACGATCTCGGCGAAGTCATCGTCGAGGCGATCCGCAACGGGACCTATCTGAAGGTCACCGCCGTCCATGTCGCGACAGGAACCGAGGCGACCGCGGTCGGGCCCGCCCATGAGCCCAAGGCCGTCGAGCGACTGGCGATCGCCAAGCTGAGACGGATCCTGGGCGGCTCCTGACGGCTGTTGCCACATCCTGACATTCGGGTGCGTTAGTCTGGGCATCTGGAAGGAAGGAACGCGCGATGACCCTGACTGCCGTCTGCCACTGTGGTGGGACCCGTATCGAGATGGACGAGGCGCCCACCTCGGCAAAGACCTGCAACTGCAGCTACTGCCAGCGCGTCGGCGCGGTCTGGGCCTACTTCAAGCCGGAGGAAATCCGCGTCACCGCGAGCGACGATCGCGTCTATTCGCCCAGCGGCCTGAACGATCACCATTTCTGCGGCAAGTGCGGCGGCAATACGCACGGCTTCTCGCCGGACTGGGGCTCCGTCTACGACCCCAACGGGCAACTCAAGCCAGGCATGAAAAAGGGCGTGCCCGAGGCGCGCATCGCGGCGGTCAATCTGAACATGATCGACGATTTCGACCTGAAGACGCTGGAGCACCGCCTGCGCGAGCTGGCGTTCCTGAACTCGAGGCGATGGACGGGCGCAACAACTGGTGACCCACGGCAAAGGTTCACGGGGCGAGCCCGTCTGGCGACACAAGATGTTGTGGTGAACGGGCCTGCGGACTAGATAGGCGGCCTCTGATCCCCGCAGCCTTGGACGTGCCCGTGACCGCTCCCTTCATCCACGACGCCTATTTCTCCAAGGGTCTGGCCGAGGCCGATCCGGACGTCTTCAACGGCGTTCAGGGCGAACTGCGTCGCCAGCAGGAGCAGATCGAGCTGATCGCGTCCGAGAACATCGTCTCCAGGGCGGTGCTGGAGGCGCAGGGCACGGTGCTGACCAACAAATACGCCGAGGGCTATCCGGGGCGTCGCTATTACGGCGGCTGCGAGTACGTCGACGTGACCGAGGATCTGGCGCGCGAGCGGGCAAAACAGTTGTTCGGCGCGGCCTTCGCCAACGTCCAGCCGCACTCGGGGGCGCAGGCCAATCAGGCGGTCTTCTTCGCCCTGCTGCAGCCCGGCGACACCTTCCTGGGCATGGATCTGGCGGCGGGCGGGCACCTGACGCACGGCTCGCCGGCCAACCAGTCGGGCAAGTGGTTCCGGCCGGTGACCTACAAGGTCCAGGAAGACACCCATCTGATCGACTACGACCACGTCGCCGAGATGGCCCAGAAGGAGAAGCCGAAGCTGATCGTGGCCGGGGCCTCGGCCTATAGCCGCCACATCGACTTCGCCCGCTTCCGCGAGATCGCCGACAGCGTGGGCGCATACCTGATGGTGGACATGGCCCACTATGCGGGTCTGGTGGCCGGCGGAGTCTATCCGAACCCGGTGCCGCACGCCCATGTCGTGACGACGACGACGCACAAGACCCTGCGTGGTCCGCGCGGCGGCATGATCCTGTCCAACGACGTCGAACTGGGCAAGAAGATCAACTCGGCCGTCTTCCCGGGCCTGCAGGGCGGGCCGCTGGAGCATGTCATCGCCGCCAAGGCCGTGGCCTTCGGTGAGGCGCTGAAGCCCGAGTTCAGGCTCTATGCAAAGCAGGTCGTGGCCAATGCCCAGGCCTTGGCCGGCGTTCTGGTCGAGCGGGGTCTGGCCATCGTCTCGGGGGGCACCGACAGCCACCTGATGCTCGTCGATCTGCGTCCCAAGGGCGTGACCGGCAAGGCGACGGAGGCTCAGCTCGAGCACGCCCTGATGACCTGCAACAAGAACGGCGTGCCGTTCGACACCGCCCCGTTCACCGTGACCTCGGGCGTCCGTCTGGGCACGCCCGCCGGCACCACGCGCGGCTTCCGCGAGGACGAGTTCAGGCAGATCGGTCACTGGATCGCCGACGTCGTCTCCTCGATGAACGGCGGGGACGAGGCCGATCCGGCCGTCGTCGCCGAGGTCGCCGGACAGGTTCGCGCCCTGACCGCCCGCTTCCCGATCTACGGATAAGACACGACGATGAAGTGCCCCTTCTGCGGCAACCCGGACAGCCAGGTGAAGGACAGCCGCCCGTCGGACGACGGCGCGGCCATCCGTCGTCGCCGGTCCTGCCCGAACTGCAACGGGCGCTTCACGACGTTCGAGCGGGTGCAATTGCGCGAGCTGGTGATCCTGAAGCGGAACGGACGACGCACGCCCTTCGACCGCGAGAAGCTGGCCGGGAGGCTGCCGCCGCGGGCACCCCCATCCGGATCGGGACGCTGCTGTGCGCCATGCGGCAGGCCGACCGCTGGGAGGAGGTCGCCGA
>CAMLNY010000025.1 GCA_946481405.1 uncultured Brevundimonas sp.
CGCGGTCAGGTCGTAGCGCAGCGCCATCCACTGGTCGTCGTCGTCCTGCAGGGCGAATACGCCCTCGTTCGGACGGTCGGCGTCGGGCAGGAATTTGCCGAGCGCATCAGCGTATTCGAAGGCGCCCGTCTCCAGCGGCTCGAAGCCCCAGCGCTCGTAGACCTCGGACACCCGTGCGACGATGCGGCGCTCGGCGGCGACCTCGGGACCGCGGCGATCGGCAAAACCGCGCGGGGCGCGGGCTTCGGGGCGTGTCGGTTCAGGCGTGTCGGTCATGCGGGCGGTATTAGAGGGCTTAGGGCCTGGTGAGTAGGGCTTAGTAAGCCGCCCCTAAGCCCTACTCACCACCCCGTCACTTCCTGAGCGGCACCATTCGTCCGTAGGTCAGGCAGCGCCAGATCCATTCCAGCGGCCCCATGGAGAAGACCGACAGCCAGAGCGGCGACCAGACGATCTGGGCGGCCCAGATGGCGCCGACGACCATCCACATCTCCGCCGGGCCATGCTCGCCGAACCACATCGGACCCCAGGGCGCATAGTAGAGGGTCACCATGATCAGGGTCTGGGTCAGATAGTTTGTGAAGGCCATGCGTCCGACCGGGGCCAGCCAGGCCACCAGCGGCTTCAGTCCGAACCGGACCAGAAGGATCAGGATGCTGGCGTAGAAGAGAGTGATCAGGACGGCGGCGCCCCCGGCCGCGGCGGCCAGACCGTTCGTCGGATCGGCATCGCCCGGGGCCATCGTCTCTTGCCAGCCCCAGAGGGCGAAGACGGCCAGATTGGCGCCGCCGATCAGGATGACCAGAAGATAGGTCCACAAAGGCGCGCGGCCGTTCAGATAGCCCGACTTGAACAGACCCAGACCCAGCATCATCAGCGGCACGGTGACCGGGATCAGGAAGGGGCTGGCCATCAGCTGGAAGGTCGCCCAAACCTTGATGTTCTCCATCAGACCGCCCGGCCAGCCGGCGCGATAGGCGGCGACGGCCTCGGCGATGATGTCGGGGCCGGTCGCGGGCCGTCCGGCCTCCATCTGGGCCGCCATCTCGGCCGGCATATTGGCCATGCCCCAGGCGGCCGCCGTGGCGATCACGGCCCAGAGGAGGCTGATCGAGCCGCCGATCCAGAGCAGCCGGCGCGCGCTCCACGAGCGCATCACCATCATGATCAGACCGCAATAGGCGTAGTGCAGAAGAATATCGCCGTACCAGAGCACCACGCCGTGCAGGATGCCGAAGAGGCCGAGCCACAGCAGGCGGCGCCACAGCAACTTCCCCCGCGCCTCATCCGACTTCTCGCCGCCGACGAGGAAGATCGAGACCCCGAACAGCATGGTGAAGAGGGTGCGGAACTTGTCGTGGAAGAAGACGTCCGTGACCCACATGCCGACCAGATCGGCGTGGCTGGTCGCGCCGGGCGGCGGGGCCTCGGACACCATGACCTGGAAGGGCCAGGCGAAAGCGATGGCGTTGACCGCGAGAATGCCGAGGATGGCCCAGCCCCGCAGGACGTCGAGCTGGAAGATCCGGTCCTTCGGCGCGGTGGGCGACAGCCCTCCGGCGGCGACGGCAGGCTGGACGTCGGGTGCAGGCATGGCCATGGCGCTTCCCCCAAAGCGGCGATCGAAGCGAACCTAGACCATAAATCGCCGGGGTAAACCGCCGGAACGTCGCGGGCTCAGCGGCTGAGCACGCCCAGACGGTCCTTCACGGCCTCCGGCGCGGGCACGAAGGCGATGAAGGCGGCGCAGAGACCGGCCCACAGGGCGTAGGAGACGCCGACCAGAATGGCGACCGGCAGGCCGCCGACGCCGTAGATCAGAAGATTGGTCTCGGTCGCGCCGACGCCCTGACCCAGATCGCCCGACTGGACCCAGCCGAACACCACGACTGCGAGAGCCAGCAGGGTCTGCAGGGCCGCGGCCAGCAGGCCGCCGTACAGCATGAAGCGCCAGACGACGCCGAGACGGGTGCCCGGACGGCCGCGCCGGTCGCGCTCGCGCCGGATCGACCACAGGCCGGTCGGCACGGCGATCAGGCCGATGAAGAGGACGGTCAGGCGCCAGTCGATCTCGCGGCCCGGCATCCAGTTCTGGGGCGGCCAGACGAGAAGGGTCAGGACCAGCGGCGGCCAGAGGATGCCGGCCAAGGCCGCCAGCGGAATGGCCGCGCGGGTGCGACGCCAGATGACCGGCTCCTGACCCGGAAGGTCGGCGGGGGTGTCGAAACGGCGCATCAGCGGGTCGGCGCCGGCACGTCGCCGGAATAGTCGTAGAAGCCGCGGCCGGACTTGCGCCCCAGCCAGCCGGCCTCGACGTATTTCACCAGCAGCGGACAGGGCCGGTATTTCGAATCGGCCAGACCCTCGTACAGCACGTTCATGATGGCCAGGACGACGTCCAGACCCATGAAGTCGGCCAGCTCCAGCGGACCCATGGGGTGGTTGGCGCCCAGCTTCAGAGCCTTGTCGATCGAGGCGACGTTCCCGACCCCTTCGTACAGGGTGTAGATCGCCTCGTTGATCATCGGCACCAGGATGCGGTTGACGATGAAGGCGGGGAAGTCCTCGGCGTTGGTGGTGGTCTTGCCGAGGCTCTCGGCGAAGGCGACGGCCGCCTCATAGGTCGAGGCCGAGGTGGCGATGCCGCGGATGATCTCCACCAGCTTCATCACCGGCGCCGGCTTCATGAAGTGCAGGCCGATGAACCGGTCAGGCCGATCGGTCGACGAGGCCAGACGGGTGATCGAGATCGAGGAGGTGTTGGACGCCAGAAGGGTGTTGGCGCCCAGGTGCGGGACCAGTTCGGCGAAGACGGCCTTCTTGGTGGCCTCGTCCTCGACCGCCGCTTCGATGACCAGATCGGCCCGGCCAGCCTCGGCGAGGGTCTCGACACCGGAAATATGGGCCAAGGCCGCATCGGCCTGGGCCCGGGTCACCGCGCCGCGCTCGACCTGACGGGCCAGAGAGGCGGCGATGACGCCGAGCGCGACCGGCAGCCGCTCGGCCGCCACGTCGTACAGTTTGACCGAATAGCCGCCCAGCGCCACGGCGTGGGCGATGCCGACGCCCATCTGGCCGGCGCCGATCACGGCGACTGATTTGATCGTGGAAGTCATCAGATGGTGGTCAGAAGCGGCGTCATGCCCGGGCGGGGCACCTTAAGAGCCTGTATTGCGCGCGCAAGGCTGGAATGTCGCAGTGCGGCGCCCGGGCCACGGGTCCAGCACTAGCCCAGAATGGCGATGATCGGTCCGGCGGCGGAATTATTGAACAGAATCCGCGCGAAGTTAAGCAGCAACAGAACCACGATCGGCGAGATGTCGATGCCGCCGAGCGGCGGGATGATGCGCCGGAACGGCTCCATCAGCGGCCGTGTGACGGCGTCGAGGAAGCCGGCCAGCTGGTTCACGAAGCGATTGCGGTGGTTGATCACGTCGAAGGCGAACAGCCAGCTGAGGATCGCCGAGCCGATGATGAACCAGGTCATCAGGCTGATGACGGCCAAGGATCGAGGGCTTCCGGCCCTGCGGCCCGTTGACACCATGGCCCCGGCCCGCCTATGTCGCCCGCTCGCCTGTCGCCCGGCCCGCCGTGCGAAAAGGGGGCCGTAGCTCAGTTGGTAGAGCGCGTCGTTCGCAATGACGAGGTCAGGGGTTCGACTCCCCTCGGCTCCACCATCCTGCTTCGCGCTGACGCGCTTCGCAGGATTGGCGGAAGGGTTTCAGCCATGAATGAAAATTCGATCCGCGTCGCGGCGCTCTACAAGTTCGCGCCGGTCGCCGACCCTGCCGCCCTGCGCGATCATCTGGAGGCGCTGTGCGGCAACGATGTGCGCGGCACACTTCTCGTGGCCCATGAGGGGGTGAACGGCACCGTCGCCGGACCGGAGGCTGCGATCTCTCGGGTGGTCGAGGGGCTGACCGCCCTGCCCGGCTTCGGGGAGGCCGAGATCAAATATTCCACCGCCGACCGCATGCCCTTTCATCGGCTGAAGGTGCGGGTGAAGCCCGAGATCGTGACCTTGGGCCTGCCCGATCTGAATCCGGCGACGAACGCGGGGACCTATGTCGCGCCGGAGGACTGGAACGCCCTGATCTTGGACCCGGAGGTGGTCGTGATCGACACCCGCAACGACTATGAGGGAGAGGTCGGCGCCTTCCAGGGGGCGGTGCAGCCGAACACGCGGTCGTTCCGGGACTTTCCCGAATGGTTCCGCACCGAGGGCCGCGCCCTTCTGGCCAAGAGAAGCGAGAACGGGCCGAACCCGCCGAAGGTCGCCATGTACTGCACCGGCGGCATCCGCTGCGAGAAGTCGACGGCCTTCCTGAAGTCCGAAGGAGTGCAGGAGGTCTTCCACCTGCAGGGCGGGATTCTGAAATATCTGGAGACGACACCGCACGCCGAGAGTCTGTGGGACGGCGAATGCTTCGTCTTCGACGAGCGGGTGGCGGTCGGCCATGGTCTGTCGGAAGGGACCCACAGCCTCTGCCGCGGCTGCCGCATGCCCGTCAGCGCCGAAGGTCGGGCCTCGCCTCTCTATGTCGAGGGTGTCTGCTGCGACCGCTGCCACGACGCGCGCACCGACGACCAGAAGGCCGGGGCGCGCGAGCGGGATCGTCAGGTGCGGATCGCCGAAGAGCTGGGGATCGCCCACATCGGGGCGAAGCATGAGAAGCCCGGGAAGGCCTAGTTGTCTTCGTCAAACTTGCGAGCGACGAGATCGCCCAGCGCATCGAGCGCTTCCTGGGCGTCGGAGCCTTCCGCCGAGATCTCGATCGAGCAGCCGTTGCCGGCCCCGAGCATCAGCAGGCCCATGATCGAACGGGCGTCCACGGTGACGCCGTCGCGGGTGACGTGGATCTCGGATTCGAAGCTGGAGGCCAGTTTGACGAACTTGGCCGAGGCCCGGGCGTGCAGGCCGCGGGTGTTGCAGATATTGGCGGTCGCCTTCGCCGTCGGAACCGTCTGACCCATGAACGCTACTTCTCGCCCGCGAGGACCCAGGAGGCCACGGAGATGTATTTGCGGCCCGCCTCCTGGGCGTGAGAGACGCAGGTCTCCAGCGTCTCGCGGCCGCGCACGCTGGCCAGCTTGATCAGCATGGGCAGATTCAGGCCCGCGATGACCTCGGCATGGGTCTGTTCCATCACCGAGATGGCCAGGTTGGAGGGGGTGCCGCCGAACATGTCGGTCAGCAGAATGACGCCCGAACCGTCGTCGACGGCGGCGGCCGCGTCGACGATGTCGCGACGGCGGCGTTCCATGTCGTCCTCGGGCCCGATGCATATGGCCGCGACGCCGCGCTGCGGGCCGACCACATGCTCCATGGCGGACAGGAATTCGGACGCGAGGCCACCATGGGTGACGATCACAAGGCCGATCATGCCCGGCCGATCCTGGAAAGCGTCTGCAACGCTGGGTATCCCCTATGCCGCGACCCGGCGCCCCCCGGCCCTGGTCACAAGCGGGCCTAGATAGGCCAAACCGGACAAGGATTAAAGCCGGTCGATGGCGAGGCCGGGCTCAGCTTCCTCGGCGTCAGCCGGTGCTGATCGGCCACGACGAAGGCCGTATCGTAATCCGCACCGCCGAGGCCGGGCGGACGTCCAGTTCGAGGCGCGGCAGGCGGACGCCGCGGACGGATTCGAACGCGGGTTCGGGCAGGCGGTCGGGCGTCGTCTGCACGCAATCGATCAGCAGCGAAATCCGCGCCACGGGTCGGGATGCGGCGTCCAGAATGCCCAGACCCCGCGCCTCGATCCGGCCGGCAATGCGTTCCGGCGCCGAGGCGTAGAGGGCGACTCCGCTGGCCCAGACATGGACGTAGTCGTCCCCGACCAGCCGCCAGCCCGCGTCGATGAGGCGCAGCGCCAGGTCGCTCTTGCCCGCCCCCGAAGGGCCGCGCAGCAGGACGCCGCGCCAGCCGCCGGGACGATAGCGGGCGACGGCCGTGGCGTGGATCGGTCCGGTCACGCCCGGCGGCCGACGGCGGGCAGGGCCACCTCGAACCGCGCGCCCTGAACGGCGCCGGACAGGTCCAGACGGTTGCGGGCCGTCACCCGGCCGCCATGGGCCTCCACGATCTGGCGTGCGATCGAGAGGCCCAGACCGGAGTTGGAGCCGAAGGCCGCCCCGCGCGGGCGTGAGGTGTAGAAGCGTTCGAACACCGTTTCGAGGTTCTCGGGCGGAATGCCGGGACCGTCGTCCTCGACCACGACATGGAGCGCATGCAGGGGATCGGCGTCGTCACGGTTTACGGAGACGCGCACCGTCGCGCCCGCCGGGCTGAAGGACCGGGCGTTGTCGATCAGGTTGCGGAAAACCTGTCCCAATGGCCCGTCGCGCCCCATGACCCGGGCCGGGGCCTCGAGGGCGACATCCAGCGTCACCGGCGCCTCGCCGGGTTTGCTGGTGGTCTCATAGACGCCGACGATGTCGATCAAGAGGGCCGCCAGATCGACCGGACGCGGGCGGTCACGCGACAGCTCGGCGTCCAGACGCGAGGCGTTGGAGATGTCGGTGATCAGCCGGTCCAGACGACGCACGTCCTGTTGCAGCACGGCGGTCAGTCGGTCGCGCTTCTCCTGATCCTTGACCAGATCCAGCGTCTCCAGCGCCGAGCGGATCGAAGTCAGGGGGTTCTTGATCTCGTGCGACACGTCGGCGGCGAACCGTTCGATGGCGTCCATCCGCGTCGACAGGGTGTCGGTCATGGTCTCCAGCGACCGGGCCAGATCGCCGATCTCGTCCCGGCGGTCCTCGAGATCCGGCAGGGAGATGGCGCGGGCGCGCTGCAGCCGGACCTGATCCGCCGCCGCCGACAGCCGCATGACCGGCCGGGCCACGAACAGGTGCAGCAGCAGGGAGGCCAGAAGGTTCACCGCCAGAGCCACCAAGGCGAACGGGATCAGGGCGCGGCGCTGGGCGTCGAGGATCTGGTCGACGTCATTGGCCTCCAGCGTCAGCACCCCCAGCACCTGCGACACGTGACGGATCGGCAGGGAGACGGAGACGACGCGTTCGCCGTTCTCGGAGCGACGCACGGTGGCCTGGGGATCGCCGGCGAGGGCGGCGAGGATTTCGTCGCCCAGCGCGGCGTTGGCCCGCTCAAGATTGGCGGCGGCTTTTTCCGCCTCATTGTCCTCAGGCGCAGGCGTCCCGGCCGGGCGGGTGGGCGGGAGGGGCGCGCCCTCGATCGTGTCGGAGACGTCGAAACTGTCGACCAGCAATACGCCGTCCCGGTCAAAGATCCGCGCGCGCTGCCCCTCGGGCACAAACCGGTCGATCAGCACCTTGGCCGACTGGTCCCGGTTCAGCTCCGGGATCGGTTCGCCGCGCGTATAGTCCTCGTCCGACAAGACCTTGGCCAGCAGTTCGGCCTGACCCAACAGGCTTTCCTGACGGGCCTGGACCAGACCGGTGCGCCATTCGTTCAGGGCCAACGCCCCGCCCAGCAGGATCAACAGGCTGACCAGATTGAGGACGAGGATCAGCCCGCCCAGCCGCGACCCGCCGAAACGGGTCAGCCGGCGGCCCAGCGCCGTTCCGTGGGACGGCTCCTCGGAAGGCTCCGGAGGCTCAGCTCTCGCGGTATCGGTAGCCGACGCCATACAGGGTCTCGATCGCGTCGAACTCGGGATCGACGACCCGGAACTTCTTGCGCATCCGCTTGACATGGCTGTCGATGGTGCGGTCGTCGACATAGACCTGATCGTCGTAGGCGGCGTCCATCAGGTTGTCGCGGCTCTTCACGAAGCCCGGTCGCTGGGCGAGGGCCTGCAGCAACAGGAACTCGGTCACGGTCAGCTTGACCGCCTTGCCGTCCCAGGTGCTCTCGTGGCGGGCCGGGTCCATGACCAGCTTGCCGCGGCGAATGGCCTTGCCCGACACTTCGGCCGAGGGCTCCGGCTCGCCGCCGTCGCCGCCCGAGCGGCGCAGCAGGGCCTTCACCCGCTCGATCAGCAGGCGCTGGGAGAAGGGTTTGTGGATATAGTCGTCGGCGCCGAGGTTGAAGCCGAGGATCTCGTCGATCTCCTCGTCCTTGGACGTCAGCATGATGACCGGGATCTGGCTGGTCTGGCGCAGACGGCGCAGCACCTCCATCCCGTCCATGCGGGGCATCTTCACGTCCAGGATGGCGAGATCCGGCGGATTGGTCTCCAGGGCTTCCAGCCCCGTGGCGCCGTCATGATAGGCGACCACCTTGTGGCCGTGGCTCTCCAGAGCCAGCGACACGGAGGCGACGATGTTCTCGTCATCGTCCACCAGGGTGATATTGGCCAATATGAAGGTCTCCTCGTCTGGTCCCGACAAACGTCGGGAGCGCATCAACGCACGGCAAGCGTAACCGTTCTCTCGCGATCGCGGTGACTTTACGGCCACAGTCGGGCGCTGACCAGATTTGGTTCGCGAAACCGGACCTTAAAGCCTTCGCCCTACCCTGCCGGCCAGAACGCAGAAAGCGACACCATGGCCGGACCCGTCCATTACGAGCTCTATATCCGCAAGACCGCGCCCGCGCCCTGGACGCT
>CAMLNY010000026.1 GCA_946481405.1 uncultured Brevundimonas sp.
TCCATGGCCCGCGACCAGGTCCGCGCCGGCGAGTAAGCCCCGGCGCGAGTTCGCCTCGCTCGTGTGCATTCCTGATTTGACCTCGCGTCCGGGCCTGGCAGCGGCGCGATTTGTAATGCTTGGGATCAGACAAGAAAAAGGGCCGCAGCGGGGGGTCTGCGGCCCTTCCTTTATCGGGGGCTGGGGGGAATAGCCTCACCCGATGTCTTGCGTCTTGCGCATCATGAGAATGCAGCAGGGCGCGATTGGTTCATTGGGTTCGCCGAAAAATTCAATCCGGCATCACGACCGTGTCGATGACGTGAACCACCCCGTTCGACTGGAGGACATCGGCCTGGGTGACGCGCGACGTTCCGCCTTTCTCGTCGGTCAGGGTAACCGATCCGTCGGGGTTGACGTTGGCGGTCAGGGTGTCGCCCTCGACCGTGGTCAGTTCGACCTTGCCGCCGTTCGCCTGGGCCTGGGTGGCCAGATCGGCGGCCGTCAAGCGGCCGGGAACGACGTGATACGTGAGAATCCCGGTCAGATCGGCCTTGCCGGCCGGCGCCATCAGGGCTTCGCGGGTCGCGGCCGGAATCTTCTCGAAGGCGGCGTTGTCGGGCGCGAAGACGGTGAACGGGCCCGGCCCCGACAGGGTTTCGGCCAGGCCCGCGGCCTGCACGGCACTGACCAGGGTGGTCAGGTTGGAGGCCTTGGCGGCGTTGGCGACGATGGTTTCGTTCGGGCTCATCGGTGCGCCGCCGACTATGGGGTCGGTGGTCGCCGGAGCCATGGTCTCAGCTGGAGCAGCCTCGGCCGGGGCCTTTTCCGGCTCGGGGCTGTTGCAGGCGGCGAGGCCCAGAAGGGCGGCCGAAGCGACGGAAAGGCTGAGGATGCGGATTTTCATGGCGTCTTCTCCTGAGGTCCGCCTGTGCTCGGCGGGATCGCAGCAGAGACGGACGGGCATCGAAAAGGATGCATCCCCGGCGCAGATTCACGGCGCGAGAAATGGCCGCAGCTTCGACCAGACCGCCGCCTTCTCAGCCAACGGACGCGCGTGGGCGGCGCTGGAGGATGGAAGATCGATCAGCCCGAGGTGCGGAATCCCCGACAGCTGCTTCCGCCCCGTGCGGGCGGCCGTCGCGCCGTTGAAGGCCACCGCCCGAAGGTTCGGCAGAGAGGCGATCAGGGTCTTCAGATCGGCGTGGGCGGGCGAGCGGATCGCGGCGTCCAGACTGCCGATCCGCTCGGCCTCGGCAATCACATCCCATAGACCGACCCGGGCCTCCAGAAGAGCCGCCAGCCGGGCCTCATAGGGCAGGGCGCTCAGTTCACGCCCGATCACCCCGCCGATCAGCCGCCAGAAGCCGTTCCGCGGGTGGGCGTAGTACTGGCCTGCCGCCAGAGAGGCGTCGCCAGGCAGGCTGCCGAGGACCAGCACCCGCGTTCCGGCGTCGACCACGGGGGCGAAGGCGCGCTTGAGCGTCACCGCCCCTGTTCGGCGTAGGGCTTGTCGTCCCTGAGCCAGCCCGTGACCGACAGCCGCGGCGCCCCGGCATAGGGGGCGACCGTCGCCACCGTGTGCCACTGCGGCGTCTTGAACAGGGTGAGGACATTGAAGCCCGGCTTCAGCCCCAGCGGCACATTCCCCGCCTCGTCATGGAACAGGAGCTGGCCGCCCCAGTCGGTGCGCCACTCGCGCGTCAGGCCGATCGTATAGGCGGCGCGCCGTTCGCCCACGCCGGTGTCGTCGTGCAGGGTCAGATAGTCGCCGGGCCGGAACAGGGTGGCCTGGGCGTCGATCTTGGTGATGCCGGTCTCGCCCGCCACGGCGGCGCAGAAGTCGCGGGCCTCGGGGCTGTTCAGCAGCTGCAGCAGTGCGTGGGTCGGATGGCCCGGATCGCGCCCCGCCAGAAACGCCTCG
Source organism: uncultured Brevundimonas sp. (assembly GCA_946481405.1). Next base: position 1,904 of record CAMLNY010000026.1, read on the forward strand.
ATGATCGGATAGGACAGGAAGCTGAAGGCGAAGCCCGACCGGGCTCCGGCCAGGGCCTCGCGCGCCTTCGCCGCCACGCCGTCGCGACCCAGCGTATGGATCGCCTCCGGCGACAGCCACTCGCCCTTGCCCGCCGCATTGGTCAGGGACAGGCCCCAGGGCGTCGCCGTCTTGAGCGCGGCCTCCAGCCGGTCGGCGCTGTCGGGTGTCAGGAAGTCGGGAATCTGAACCACGCCGTCACGCTGGAAGGCGTCGGCGAAGTCGAGGGCGTCGAGCGCGGGGTTCAGGCGGATGGCGTCGGTCACGCCGGTATCGGACCACGCCCCGGATCGCGCTGTCCAGAGCGGATCAGTGGACCGGAGGTTCGGCGTAATTGCTGAGGAAGGATGACCCGTGAATGCGGACCGCGACGGATCGCCCGACGGGGATCGTCCCGCCCGGTTCGAACACCCGGACGTTGGACGCCATGCAGCGGAACACCCGCGTGTATCGGAGAGCCGCCCGGTTGGTCGTGCGCACCTCGCAGTCGGTCAGCCTCGCATCGGTCCCGACGACGCAGCGCAGCGGCACGTTCCGGAAGCCGACCATCTCGCCCATGCAACGCGCGGTGCCGGCGGCGTCTACCGTCTGGACAAGGCCGTCGGAGCGGACCACGCCGCCATGGCGTACGGTCGTCGGGCGCGCGTCGGCTTCCGGTGAGGCGGTGGCGGTCTCCTGCCCTGAAGACATCAGAAGACCTGCGATCAGCAGAAGAAGGGTCATGACGGCGACTCCACGCGAACACCACTTCAGCGTGCGTCGCATGCCCGCGAGGATCGAACAAGCGTCGCTGCACGCGCCGCGGCCGGCTGAGTCATTCCGCGCCGGGCCGCACCACCATCAGCGTCAGCACCATGCTGTCCGTCGTCGGCTCACCAGGCAGACTTTGCGAACCCGCGAGGCATTGCAGGGTCGCGAGATCGCGACGGCTCAGCGTGCGGCCGTCTACAGGTTCGCAGTCCCTCAGTCGGCCTTCGGCGTCGACGCGACAGCGCAGCTGCGCCCCCAGAGCCTTCGCGCCTCGATGGCGTGCGACACAGGTCTGGGCCGTCGGGACATGGGCGACCAGGGGGGTGGGCGAATAGACCGACCAGCCGATACCGTTCGGCACGGTCGGCGTCTGTATCCAGAGCACGAGCGCCAGAGCCCACATGGGCTCAGCCGAACACGCGCCGGAACACCGTGTCCACATGCTTGGTGTGGTAGCCGAGGTCGAACAGAGCCTCGAGCTCGGCGTCGGGGACGATGACCTCGGGGTCTTCCTTGAGGAAGTCGAGGAAGTTGCCCTCGCCCCGCCAGACCTTCATCGCGTTGCGCTGGACGGCCGCATAGCTGTCCTCGCGCGATTGACCCAGCTGGGTCAGGGCCAGCAGGACGCGCTGCGAATGGACCAGGCCGCCGAGGCGGTCGAGGTTCTTCTGCATGTTCTCCGGATAGACCAACAGCCGCTCCATCACCCCGGCCAGACGGTTCAGGGCGAAGTCCAGGTGGATGGTGGCGTCCGGGCCGATGCCGCGCTCGACCGAGGAGTGGCTGATGTCGCGCTCGTGCCACAGGGCGACGTTCTCCATCGCCGGGGTCACGGCCGAACGGACCAGACGGGCCAGGCCGGTCAGGTTCTCGGTCAGGATGGGATTGCGCTTGTGCGGCATGGCCGACGAGCCCTTCTGCCCCTTGTCGAAGAACTCCTCGGCCTCGAGGACCTCGGTGCGCTGCAGGTGGCGGATTTCGACGGCGAGGCGCTCGATCGACGAGGCGACGACGCCGAGCGCGGCGAAGAAGGCGGCGTGGCGGTCGCGCGGGATGACCTGGGTCGAGACCGGCTCGACCTGAAGGCCCATCTTCGAGGCCACATACTCCTCAACCGCCGGATCGACGTTGGCGAAGGTGCCGACGGCGCCGGAGATGGCGCAGGTCGCGATCTCTTCCCTGGCCGTGACCAGACGACGGCGGGCGCGCTGGAACTCGGCGTGATAGCCGGCCAGCTTCAGGCCGAAGGTCACCGGCTCGGCGTGGATGCCGTGCGAACGGCCGACGGTCGGGGTGTATTTGTGTTCCTTGGCCCGCGCCTCCAGCGCCGCCAGCACCCGGTCGACGCCGGCGATCAGCAGGTCCGACGACCGCGCCAACTGGACGGCGAAGCAGGTGTCCAGCACGTCCGAGGAGGTCATCCCCTGGTGCAGGAAGCGGGCTTCCTCGCCGACCGTCTCGGAGACGTGGGTCAGGAAGGCGATCACGTCGTGCTTGGTCGTGCGCTCGATCTCGTCGATGCGGTCGCTGTCCCACGCGGCATCCTTGCCCTTGGCCCAGATGGCCTCGGCGGCCTCGGTGGGGATGACGCCGAGTTCGGCCATCTTGGTGGCGGCATGGGCCTCGATCTCGAACCAGATCCGGTACTTGGTCTCGCTGGACCAGATGGCGACGGCTTCGGGGCGGGAATAGCGCGTGATCATGGGGCGTGCGTGTCGGTCCCGAGGCGCATGGAGTCAAGCCGCGCGGCGCGTTACACCCGCTTCGCCGACGGACGGCGCAGCAAGGACACCGGAGCGAGACCATGGAACTGATCGTCGGCAACATCGCCTTCTCGACCTGGTCGCTGCGGCCGTGGCTGGTGCTGAAGCGCTGCGGGGCGGAGTTCGCGATGACCGAAGTGCAGCTCTACGGCCCCGGCTACAAGGAAGAGCTCGCCAAGGTGTCGCCGTCCGGCAAGGTGCCGCTGCTGAAGGTCGACGGCGAGACGATCTGGGACTCCATGGCCATCTCGGTCTTCGCGGCGGAGCGGTATCCGGAGGCCAGGCTGTGGCCCGCCGACGCCCATGCGCGGTGGCTGGCACGGTCGGTGGCCTGCGAGATGCACTCCTCGTTCGGGGCGCTGCGGACGGAGTGCGGCATGGGGCCGGATGCGGCAGGCGTCATCCACACCATGGTCGGACCCGACCGCGCGCCGGCTCCGACCAGCGCGGCCGTGGCCGCCGACGTGCGGCGGCTGGTCGAGATCATGCGCACCATGCGGGCGCGATTCGGCGCGGGCGGACCCTATCTGTTCGGCGAGTGGTCGATCCCGGACGCCTTCCTGACCCCGGTCGCGGCGCGCTTCCGCCACTACCAGATCGACCTGGCGGCCCACGGCGACAGTGATGGCGTAGCCACGGCCTATGTGGCGGAACTGCTACAGCAGCCGGACTTCCTCGAGTGGGCGGAACTGGCTGTCACGGTTCGGCCTTAGGTCAGGGTCACAGCCGATTAACGAGACCTGCGAACCGGCCCTTAAGAGACCGGCGTTACGGTGTCGTACGAACCATCGAGACCCGCCGCCATGTCCGCCCAGCCGACGACCGCCCCGAGCATCGCCCCGCCGACGGCCCAGCGCCGTCCGACGCTGATGACCTATGGCGTGTTCATCCTCGTCGGCTGCTGCCTGTGCGCCTCGCTGGTCGGCAGCATCCTCTAGGGCCTCCGGCGGCGTTAGGGCTGCCCGTAGACGTTGTTAAAAATCAGTCGATTACGGGCCTTGATTGGCTTCGCCGGTCAACGATTGGACTCTCTGGACTCAAGTCCGTTGGAGTCCAAAGCACCCAGCGTCAGCGGGTCCCCACGGGCGCCATCGACGCCACCTGCACCGGCTCGGCCGGCAGCGGCGTCTGGCCCGGAGGCGGGGCGACGTAGTCGAGACTGATCGGGATCAGGGTCTGGCCCGCCACGACGGCGTCGAGCGTGTTCAGCGGCCCGCCGGTCATGCGCTGGTAGATCCAGTAGGCCGCCACGACCTTCTCAACATATTCGCGCGCCTGGGGCACGTCGATCGTCTCGATCAGCAACAGGGGATCGGGGTTCGGGCCCAGACGGCGCAGGGCGTCCAGCATGGGGCCCGGCCCGGCGTTGTAGCTGGCCACGGCGCGCAGCAGGTCGCCCTGGAACTCGGGGCGCGCCAGCATCCGGTTCACATAGGTCTGGCCCATGCGGACGTTGGTGGCGGGGGTGAAAAGCCGCTGCGGCGTGGTGACGAAGGTCCGGTCGCCAGTCATTTCGGCGGCGGTCGACGGCATGACCTGCATCAGGCCATAGGCGCCGACCGGCGAGCGGGCATTGGCGTTGAAGCCGCTTTCCTTGCGGGCGATGGCGTAGACCAGTGAACGTTCGAGGGTCCAGCCGCCTTCCGGGACGATCTCCGGCATCGGATAGTTGGTGGTGTCGATGCGGGTGGCGTCGGCGCCGCTGGATCCGCCCAGACGCGGCCCCAGCACCCGGGCCAGCCCGGTCCACAGGCGGCGGGTGCGATCGCTGGCGGTGCGCAGGCCGTTGCGGAGCTCGTCGCGGGCGTCGCCGGAACGACCGACCTCCATGAAGGCGACGGTGCGCCGGGCGCGGGCGTCGCTGTTCAGAAACTCGTCCATCTCGCGCTGGTTGACGCCGACGGGGCCGTCGCTGACCGAAGTGCGTGCCACGGCCTCATACGGGGTCGGGCCGTCGCCGTTCAGGATCACCGGCTCCTGACCCAGCTGCCGCAGGGCGATCTGGCCGTAGAAGGTGGCGGGCCAGCGAGCCGACAGCTGCAGGAACTCGACGATCCGGTCCTGACGGCCTATCTGGCCGGCGGCGCGGGCGGCCCAGACGCCGGCCCCGGCGCGGGTCCAGCCATCCTCGGTCGGATCGACGGCGACGCGCTCGAAAGCGGTGTAGGCGCGCGGGAAGTCCCCGGTGCGCCAGGACGCCAGACCAACCACCCACCAGTCGCCGATTCGCTCGCCCTCGGCGATGGCGGTGGACAGGTCGTCCCGGTTCAGGGCGACGCGGGCGGCCTTGGCCGGATCGGCCTCGGAGTTGCCGCCGGCCGCAGCGACCTGATCCCAGGCGCGGCTGAAGAAGGTTCCCGTCGGCCGCCGCGGCTCCTCGGCGCCGTCCGGGCGGCGACGCATGGCCAGGGCATAGACGCGCTGGGCGCTCGGCAGGTCGGCGTAGTCGTTCAGCCAGGCCGCCAGCTCATCATAGGAGGCGGTGTAGTCCGGGTGGAACAGGCGCTCGAACTCGACCTGACCCAGAAGGACGCGGTCGTTGGCCTGACGCGCCGAGGCGCGGGCGGTTTCAAGATCGCCTCGACGCAGGGCGTCGAAGGCGGTGGTGTAGCTGATGCGGTCCGCGTTCGAGAGGGCGCTGGTGCTGATGCGGATGCCCTGTTCGCCTTCGCCTTCGGCGCCTGATCCGGCGGCGACCACGGACAGGTAAGGTTCGGGCGCCGCGAGCGCGGGCAGGGCGGCGGCCGAAAGACCGGCCACAAGGAAGGCGAGCGTCGGCGCTCGAAGAGCGCGGCGGCGGATACTGAACAAGGCGGCGGCCCCCTCGTGCTGCGCGCTGCCCGTCTCGATTCGGGATGTCGCGCGCGGTCTGCGATCGGTCGTCAAACAGGAAGTATGCCGCAAGACAGTGAATCCCTCAATCACATCAGCGGCATGGAACCGTCTAGACCTGATTTCAGGCCTTTTCCTGTCCGTCCAGCCGGACCGCAAGATCGAGGACGTCCGACCAGGCCTGACGCTTGGCCTGGGGCTGTCGCAGCAGGAAGGCCGGGTGCAGGGTCGGCATGACGGGGGCCGAGACGTCGCCCTCGGTCAGGCGCCACTCGCGCCAGTTTCCGCGCATTCGCATGATGCCTTCGTCGGTCTTCAGAACCGCCCTGGCCGCTGCGGCGCCGAGCAGAAGCACGGCCTTCGGCTTCATCAGAAAGAAGGCCCGCTCGACGAAGGGGGCGCAGACGGCCTGTTCCTGGGGCGTCGGGGTCCGGTTACCCGGCGGTCGCCAGAAGACGGTGTTGGTGATGAACACCTTTCCGGTCAGGCCGGCCGCGTCCAGCATCCGGTCCAGCAGCTTGCCGGCCTTGCCGACGAAGGGCTGGCCGGCCGCGTCCTCGTCGGCGCCCGGCGCCTCGCCGATGATCAGGATCGGGGCGTGGGGATCGCCGCGGCTGAAGACGCATTGTTTCGCGCCCATGCCGACCAGTTCGCAGCCCTTGAAGGTCGCGGCCGCCTCCGCCAGCGCCTCCATGGTGTCGGCGCCGTTGGCCAGACGACGGGCCTCCGATGTCTGGTCGACCGTATCGACGACGGGCATGACCGAGGCGGTCGCTCTCGCCACGGCCTTCAGCGCCGGCGCGACCACGATCGTGCGATCGACGGCCGCCTCCTCGAAACAGGCGTCGACCCCCGCATCGGCCCAGAAGGCGAGCAGGCTTTCGATCGCGGCGATGTCCGAGGGGTATACGTTCATGAGCTGGGCCCGCAGGGATAATCCTTGACCGCCCTCGCGTCACCTTCGGATATACGGATACCCCCACGACGCACGAGGAATAAGAAACGACATGGCCGAGGAAGCGATCGAAGGCGGCGCGACGTCCCCCGCGCAGGAAGCCATCCTCGACAACCTGCCGCCGCTGGAGGCGCTGCAGGGCGTCGAGCGCGATGTCCCGCGCCGGTCCGGGCGCGAGCTCGCTCACGTACAGCATGAGAAGCTGGGCGAGCTCGGGATCGT
>CAMLNY010000027.1 GCA_946481405.1 uncultured Brevundimonas sp.
CAGGCAGGCGGCGTGGGGCCGGTGGCGCAGGGCGATGGCCAGCATCTCCTCGGTAACGGCCATCTCGAAGTTCAGCGGCTTCCCGAACTGCTGGCAGAGCGCCGTCAGGGCCTCGATGTCGGCGTCGGTGATATGGCGGCGATCCTCGCGCAGGTGAGCGGTGATGCCGTCCGCGCCGGCGCCGATGGCGGCCTCGGCCGCGCGGACCGGATCGGGATGGACGCCGCCGCGGGCGTTCCGCACCGTCGCGACATGGTCGATATTGACCCCGAGGCGGACGGGCGGGCGTTTCATTTGGCCAACCGCCGGCTGCCCGGGTCTTCGACCGGGAGGGCCGCCAGTTCGGGCGGCAGGGCGTCCGCGGGGTATGCGGGCACGTCCAGCGACGCCAGGGCCACCAGAGGCACGCCGACATCGGCCTTGCCCCCCGAGCGGTCGACGATGCAGGCGGCGGCCACGACCGTTCCGCCTGCGGCCTGGATGGCGGCGATGCATTCGCGGCTCGACAGGCCGGTGGTGACGATGTCCTCGACCATCACGACCTTCTCGCCCGGCTCGACGTGGAAGCCGCGACGCAGCTTGAACGCGCCGCCCTCGCGCTCGACGTACATGGAGCGGACGTTCAGGTGCTTGGCGGTCTCGTAGCCGGGGATGATGCCGCCCACGGCTGGAGAGATGGCGACATCGACCGGACCGACGAGCGACACGATCTTCTCCGCCAGCGCCTTGCACAGACGCTCGCAGCGGGCGCCGTCCATGAAGACGAGGTTCTTCTGCAGGAAGACCGGGCTGTGCAGGCCCGACGACAGGACGAAATGCCCCTCGCGCAGGGCGCCGGCGGCGCGGAACTCGTTCAGGACGTCTTCAGTGTTCATCTCAGTATTCCCGGCTTTCGGCCTGACGCTCTTCCAGATGGCCGTCCTTCAGGGCGAAGACGCGGTCCATGTGACCGGCCAGTTCCATGTTGTGGGTAGCGATCAGGGCGGCGACGCCGGTGGTCTTGGTCAGTTCGCGCAGGGATTCGAACACCGACTGGCTGGTCGTCGGGTCGAGGTTGCCGGTCGGTTCGTCGGCCAAGAGCAGGCGCGGCTTGTTGGCGAGCGCCCGGGCGATGGCGACGCGCTGCTGTTCCCCGCCCGAGAGCTGGGCCGGCTGGTGCGTCAGGCGTTCGCCGAGACCCAGAGCCGTCAGGGTTTCCTCGGCGCGGGCGCGAGAGGCGGCCTCGGACAGGCCCGCGATGCGCATCGGCAGGGCGACGTTGTCGCGCGCGTCGAACTCCGGCAGCAGGTGATGGAACTGGTAGACGAAACCGACGCGGTTCAGGCGGATGCGGGTGCGGGCCCGCTCGTCGAGCGCCCCGACGTCCTCACCGTCGATCAGCACCTGACCCGAGGTGGGGCGCTCCAGCAGACCGGCGGCGTGCAGTAACGACGACTTGCCCGAACCCGACGGGCCGATCAGCCCGACCAGTTCGCCCGGGAAGATGTCCAGATCGACGCCTTTCAGGACGGTCAGCTCGCCCGTGCCCGTGACATAGGTACGGGTCAGGCCGCGCGCGGAGAAGACGGGACTACTCAAAGCGCAGTGCCTCCACCGGGTCGATCTTGGTGGCGTTCCACGACGGGATCAGACTGGCCACGCAGGACATGAAGACCGACCAGACGGTGATCCAGAACACGTCGGCCGGATCCACCTCGGCCGGGATGGAGTCAAGCATGTAGACGTCGGCGTTGAACAGCTGGGTCTGGAAGACGAACTCCAGGAAGTGCTGGATCGCGCCGATGTTCAGACAGAACAGCAGCCCTAGCACCAGACCGGTGATCGTGCCTGCGACGCCGATCGAGGCCCCGGCCATGAAGAAGACGCGCAGGATGGACGACGGGCTGGCCCCGATGGTGCGCAGGATGGCGATGTCGCGGGTCTTGTTCTTCACCAGCATGACGATACCGGAGATGATGTTCAGGGCCGCAATGGCCACGACCATGCCGAGGATGATCGACATGGCGACCCGCTCGACCTTCAGCGCGCCCCAGAAGGCGGCCAGCTTGTCGCGCCAGTCGACGACGAAACCGCCCGGCCCCGCCGCCTCGCGCACGGGCGCCAGATAATCGCCGACGCGGTCGGGCTCATCGACCTTGATCTCGATGACATCCCACAGCCCCTCCTTGCCGAAGAAGAGCTGGGCCTGTTCCAGCGGCATGAAGATGAAGGCGCGGTCGTAGTCGGCGGTGCCCGACGAATAGGTGCCGCCGACGCGATAGGTCTTGTTCAGTCCGCCGAGGTTGCCGAAGGCGGAGTCGGCGCCCGTGGGCGAATAGATCTCGATCGGATCGCCGACGCGCAGACCCAGCGTATCCGCCAGGGCCTGACCGATCAGAACGTTGTCGCCGCCGTAGGCGCCTTGGCCGAAGCTGGCGCGCGCCTGTTGCGACAGGCTGGCGTTCACGTATTGCATGGTGTCGAGATCGCCCGGCGCGATGCCGCGCACAAAGGCGCCGGTCGTCTGGCCGCCTGCGCGTATGATGGCCTGGGACTCGGTCAAGGGGGTGACGCTGATTACGCCCTCCACGCCCCGGATCCGGTCGACGATGGCGTCGCGATCGGGCGCGTTCAGGACGTCGCCCTGGACGTACATGTGGCCGTTGAAGCTCAGCATCCGGCCCAGCAGTTCGTTGCGGAAACCGGACATGATGCTGAGCACCACGATCAGGGCCATGACGGCCAGGGTGATGCCGACGAAGCTGATGATGGCGATCAGGGCGACGCCGCCCTCCTTGCGCTTGGCGCGCAGGTAGCGGGCCGCCAGACCGATTTCCCACGCGGAGAAGGGGCCGGCGGGCTTGGGCGGGGGCGTGACCGAGGTCGCCGTCAACCGATCGCCTCCAGCGCGGCTGCGAGGGGCACCGTCGACTTGTCGCCGGTGGCGCGGCGCTTCAACTCGACGACGCCCTCGGCCACGCCCTTCGGACCGATGGTCAGCTGCCAGGGGATGCCGATCAGGTCGGCGGTGGCGAACTTGCCGCCGGGACGCTCGTCGGTGTCGTCATAGAGGACCGACTTGCCGGCGGCCTCCAGAGCGGCGACGGCCGCCTCGCAGGCCTCGCAGACCGACGGGTCGTTGGAGCGCAGGTTGATGACGACGACGTCGAACGGGGCCACGGCGTCGGGCCAGATGATGCCCGCGTCGTCGTGGCTGGCCTCGATGATCGCGCCCAGCAGACGCGAGACGCCGACGCCGTAGGAGCCCATGTGGACCTCGGTGTCCTGACCGTCCGGTCCGGCGACCTTCGCCTTCATCGGGGCCGAGTATTTCGTGCCGAAATAGAAGATGTGGCCGACCTCGATGCCGCGCGCGGTCAGGCGATCGCCCTCCGCCGTCTGGCTCTCGAACTGGGCGGCGTCGTGCATCTCCTCGGTCGCGGCGTAGAGCGAGGTGCGACCATCGACAATCCCCTGCAGGTCGTTCCAGTCGACGTCGGCGCCGGGGGCCGGCATCTCGACCAGCTTGCGATCACAGAAGACCTGGCTCTCCCCAGTATCGGCCAGAACGATGAACTCGTGCGACAGGTCGCCGCCGATCGGGCCGGTGTCGGCGCGCATCGGCACGGCCTTCAGACCCATGCGGGCGAAGGTGTTCAGATAGGCCACGAACATGCGGTTGTAGGCCCGGCGCGCCGCCGCCTCGTCGATGTCGAAGCTGTAGGCGTCCTTCATCAGGAACTCGCGGCCGCGCATGACGCCGAAGCGCGGACGGCGCTCGTCGCGGAACTTCCACTGGATGTGGAAGAGGTTCAGCGGCAGGGATTTGTAGCTCTTTACGAAGCCCCGGAAGATGTCGGTGATCATCTCCTCGTTGGTGGGGCCGTAGAGAAGCTCGCGCTCGTGCCGGTCGGTGATGCGCAGCATTTCCGGGCCATAGGCGTCGTAACGGCCCGACTCGCGCCACAGGTCGGCCAGTTGCAAGGTAGGCATCAGCAGCTCGACCGCCCCGGCCCGCTCCTGCTCCTCGCGCACGATCTGCTCGATGCGGTTGAGGACGCGCAGACCCAGCGGCAGCCAGGCATAGATGCCGGCGGCCTCCTGTTTGATCATCCCGGCGCGCAGCATCAGCTGGTGCGAGACGATCTGGGCGTCCGAAGGCGCCTCTTTCAATGTGGGCAGGAAGTAGCGCGACAGGCGCATGGGCGTCTCGACTTCGGAAGGCGTCAGGGGATGGTCAGCTTTAGCCGGGACAGAAGGGCAAAAGCTAGACGGTCAGGGCACCGGCGGGGCAAGATCCGGCAGCGGCATCCAGCCGATGAAGACGAGGAACATTACGAACGCCCAGACGATCAGGGCGACCCAGGTCGTGGTGATGAATTTCTTCTTCAGGTTCGGCGTCCTGGGCGCCCCCCACTGAGAGCCGTCCGTCGGCGGCTCGTGCGTCTCCGCCGACGTGCCCAGCGGCAGGACGGCGAACAGCACCACCCACCAGACGACGATGTAGATGGCGAACATGGTGATCGGGCCGATCGGCATGGTCAGTGCGCCTCCTTCGGCGTTTCCATCAGTTCGACCAGCACCCCGCCCATGTCCTTCGGGTGCAGGAAGAGGATGGGGGTCCCGTGGGCGCCGATACGCGGCTCGCCCGTGCCGAGCAGGGTGGCGCCCCCGGCCCGCATCGCGTCGCGGGCGACGAGAATGTCCTCGACCTCGAAACAGACGTGGTGCTGGCCGCCCTTGGGGTTCTTCGCGAGGAAGCCGTGGATGGGGCTGTCGTCGCCCAGCGGTTCGATCAGTTCGATCTGGGCGTTGGGCAGGTCGATGAAACAGACCCGCACCCCCTGGGCCGGCAGGTCGAACGGTTCGCCTGCCGAGGTCGCGCCCAGCATGTCGCGGTACAGGGCCACGCTGGCCTCGATGGAGGGCGTGGCGACGCCGATGTGATTCAGTCTGCCGATCATCCGCCCGCTATGGGCGCTGATCCGCACGCGGGCAAGCAGGCGATCAGCCGCGCAGGGCCGAGCGGGTCGACCGCGCCGCCTGAACCGTCGCCAGGGCGTCGGCGGCGCGCTCGATCGAGGCCGCCACAGCCGGATCACGCGCCGTATCCTCGGCCAAAGCGACGAGCTGGTTCAGGTTGCGGGGGCTCGAGTCATCCATGTCCTGCGACGACAGGGTATCGATCGAGAACTGGAAGCGGAAATAGGTCTGGTCGGGATCAAGGACGACCGACATCTGGGAATCGACCAGATCGCCCTGCCCGCGCATCAGGACGTCGATCAGGGGCACGCCCCCGGTCGGATCCATCCATTCGATCGCGCCCCAGCTGTCGTGCTGGTCGTAGTTTGCGCGATTGTGGCCGCAGCCGACCGACAGCATGATCACGCGTGCGCCGCGCCGGCGCCGCTGCACCGCCGTCCAGGCCACCATGGCCGGATTGTTGGCGAAGACCCCGCCGTCAACGCCCAGCCCGCCGCCCGACATCTCCAGCGGATTGAAGAATGTCGGGGCGCTGCACGAGGCCTGCACCACCTCGCGGACCCGGACGTTGTCCCACGGCGGATCGCCGACGCCCGGAGGACCGCCATGGGCCACGACCGCGCTGCGGCCGAGGTCGGCACGCATGTTGTAATAGGGAATGATCAGCTCGCCCGGGACCTGCGACAGGGTCATGTCGCCGAAGGTGTCGGTCAGGGCGCTCTCCAGACCCGAACTGACCCAGCGCTGGGTCGAGGGGTCTCGCAGGCGACGCTCGACCCGCTCCCCGAAGATGCGCGTTGCCTGCTGGCGATAAACGTCGACGATCCGGGCCGGGTCGCCATAGCCGAGCCCCCCGCCCTTGGACGCCGCCATCCCCGCCGTGATGATCGAGCCGGTCGAGGTGCCGGCGAAGACGTCGATACAGTCTACCAGACGGGCGCCGGAGCGATGGCGCAGGACCTCGTCGATCGCCTGCAGCAGCCGGGCCGCCGCGATGCCGCGAAGGCCCCCGCCATCGACGCTGAGCACACAGACGGTCTCGGCGGCTTCCGCGCCGTGCTGAGCCGGTTCGGGGAACAGGGTCGCCGCAGCCGCGGGCGCGGCCGCCGCGGCGGGCAACAGGGCGGCCGGAACCAGCCCAAGGCGTCTGCGTGTGATCATCACTGCCCTCCCCCGAAAGCCGGAGGAGGATAACAGGGATACGCGACCGGACCAAAGCCGGGCGCGCGGCAGGCGAACCCGTCAGAGGCGCAGGATGACCGTTTCGACGATCGGGCGGCGGTCCCAGATCTGCTGCGACGCCTTCTTCAGCACCCGCGCCACGGCCTGTTCGACCACCATGTCGTCGTCCCGCGCTTCGCCCTTCAGGGCGCCGACCGTCTGTTCGACACGCTCCGCCAGCTCGTCCAGCGCGTCGCCCAGAGGCGTGACCTCATCGCCCGGCAGGCCGATGGCGCGGACGTCGATGTCCGAGACGATCCGGCCCCGCTTGTCCATGGCGAAGCTGACCACGAGCACGCCGTTGGTCGAGGCGTGGCGACGCTCGCGCAGGGCCTCGCCCTTCTCGGTGACCACCATGCCGCCGTCGACATAGAGGCGCCCGTTCGGGACCTCGTCGATGATGGCGGCCTGACCCGGGGCCAGACGGACCATGTCGCCGTTGCGGGGCGTCACCGTCTCGGCCACGCCCAGATCGCGGGCGAAGGCGGCGTGCTCCATCAGGTGGCGGCGCATGCCGTGGGTGGGGACCGAGATGCGCGGGCGGGCCCAGGCGTACATCTGCTTCAGCTCGTCCCGGCAGGGGTGGCCGGAGACGTGGATGCCGGGGTGGTCCTTCTCGGTGTAGAGGCGCACGCCGCGATCGGCCATCCGGTCCTGCAGGTTGGCGATGGCCAATTCGTTGCCAGGAATGATCCGCGACGAGAAGATGCAGTGGTCACCCAGTCCCAGCTTGATGAAAGGGTGCGATCCGTCGGCGATGCGCGACAGGGCGGCGCGATCCTCCCCCTGACTGCCGGTGCAGAGATACAGGATCTCATCCGCTGGCCAGTGACGGGCCTCGTCCTCGGTCAGGATGGCTTGAGAGCCCTCGAACAGGCCGACGTGGCGGGCGGCCGAGGTGATGCGGTGCATGGAGCGGCCGGCGAGCGCGACGCGACGCCCGGCCTTCTCCGCCGCCTTGATGACGCTGACCATGCGGGCGACGTTGGAGGCGAAACAGCCGACCGCGATCTTGCCGGTCTTCAGACTGCCGATCAGTTCGATCAGGCCTTCCTGCGCCTGCAGCTCCGAGCCCGCCTCGCCCTCGACGAAGACGTTGGTGGAATCGCAGACCATGGCCAGCAGACCCTCGTCGCCCATGGCCGTGATGGCCGGGATGTCGGTCGGCTTGCCGATGACGGGGTTGGGATCGAGCTTCCAGTCGCCCGTGTGGAAGACCGTGCCAAGAGGCGTGGTGATCTTGATGCCGTTCGGCTCGGCGATGGAGTGGGTCATGGTCACGAAGTCGACCTGGAACGGGCCGAGGTCGACGTGGCCGCCCAGAGGCACCTCGATGATCTTCACGTCCTGCACGCCGTTGTCGCGCAGCTTCTCGCGGATCAGGAAGGCGGTAAAGGGGGTGGCGTAGAGCGGCGCCTTCAGACGGCTCCACAGCCACGGCAGCGCGCCGATGTGGTCTTCGTGCGCGTGGGTCAGGATAATGCCGCGGATGGTCTCGCCTTCCAGGAAGGCCGGGTCGGGCACGATGATGTCCACGCCCGGCGTCGACAGGTCGCCGAAGGTCACCCCGATGTCGACCACGATCCACTTGCGATCGTGGGGGGGACCGTAGCCGTAGAGGTTGAAGTTCATGCCGATCTCGTTCGACCCGCCCAGCGGCAGGAAGACGAATTCGTCGTTTGCGTTGTTCTTTTTCATGTATCCGTCAGATGGGTATTCCGCCGCCAGATTTCGAGCAGGCCGCGGATGGTCAGGTCCGGATCGAACCGGTCGATGGCTGGGGTCGCCCCCTCGAACAGGGAGGCGACGCCTCCGGTTCCGACGACGGTCATGGGTGCGCCCCACTCCGCCTTGATGCGCGAGACCATGCCCTCGATGAGGCCGACATAGCCCCAGAAGACGCCTGACTGCATGTTGGAGACGGTGTCCTTGCCGATCACCCTGTCCGGCTTCTGGATAGCGATGCGCGGCAGCATGGCCGCCGCCTCGTGCAGGGCTTGCAGGGACAGGTTGATGCCCGGCGCGATGGCTCCGCCCTCGAAGGCGCCGTCGGCGGCGACGATGTCGAAGGTGGTCGCGGTGCCGCTGTCGATGATGATCAGGTCGCCCGGATAGAGCAGATGCGCTCCGATGGCGTTGACCAGCCGGTCAGCCCCGGCCTCGCTC
>CAMLNY010000028.1 GCA_946481405.1 uncultured Brevundimonas sp.
AGGCGCTGGATGGCCTCGGCAAGGTTCTGGTCAGGGAAGTCGGCGATGTCCTCGGCCAGGATGGCGTCCACGGCGCCGGCCTCATTGCGCTTGATGCTCAGGGCCTGCTGCAGCGAGGACCGGAAGCCGGTGACGACGATCTCGTCGACTTGGGTCTCGTCCTGCGCCGAAGCGGCGGGCGCGGCCGTCTGGGCAGCGGCGATCTGGGGCGTCAGGGCGACGGCCAGCAACGCAATGGCGGACGCACTGGACGCAAGCGTGACTTGGCTGGACCGGCTCATTCTGTCTTCTCCCCGCCCGGCGCTCATGGCACCGGTGTCATTAATTGATATGGTGTTGCGATCGTTGGGATCGCAGCCCGTTCCACTTTCTGCGACAGCTTCTCGCTTTTTGCAACACGAGAATGAAACACCGTCCCAAATCCCGCTACGCCCGCGCCACCTCAACGGCATAGACGTGGTTCCGGCCATGCATGTTGGAGCCGTAGAGCAGCCACTTGCCGTCCGGCGTGAAGGTGACGTTCGGCTCCAGCCGGTAGTCGTGCAGGGACATGTCGACCAGGCGTTCGGTGCGCAGGTATTCGATCGAGATCAGGTCGGGCTGGTCGCTGTCGGGATCGCCGTCGATGATCGGCTCGGGCGTCAGCAGGACGATCCATTTGCCGTCGGGCGCATGGGCGACCATGTCGGCGTCTCCCCCGTCGCCGGCGAAGACCGACCCGTCCGGCGATGAGTTGAAGTGGACCGACCAGCTGTTCTGTTCGACCCGGCGCCAGATGCGCTTGCCCGTCTCCAGATCGACCGAGGCGACCCAGTAGACCTGGCCGCGCGGCGTCTGCAGGTCGTACATGACCGACTTCCCGTCGGCGGCGAACCACTCGTGGCCGAAGATCTCGAAGTTCATCGTGCGCTGGTGGAGTTTGCGAAGGTCCGTGCCGTCGGTCTTGATGGTCCACATCCGGTCGACGCGGTGCCACGGCCCCTCGTGCGAGAAGATGATCCGGTCCGGATCGGTCGGCGAGAACTGCGGATGATTCAGCCAGTCGGTGGCCGAGTGGAGAACCCGGCGCTCGCCGGTGCGCAGGTCGACGACGAACAGCTCCATCGGCACCCGGGCGGCCCAGCGCGCCAGCATGCGCACGCCCTTGGCCTTGGCGAAGTTCAGCGGCCGGCCGTCCGGGCCGAGGGCGGCGTATTCCGCCTGACCGGCGCGGCGATTACGGGGATCGGCAGCGTCGGGCTGCAGCGGGGCGTCGCCATAGGCGACCGTGCCGACGCACAGGGTCTCGTCCGCATTGATCGAGCTGAACGACCCCTGGGCCAGGCTGGCAATGCGACGGCTCCGGCCGGTGTCGATATCGGCGGCGAACAGGGCGCGCGGGCGGTCGCTGGGCTGACCTTCGCCCGGCTCGGTCACCGTGTAGTAGACGGTGCGGGTCTTGCGGCCGGTCAGCAGGAGGTCGGCGTTTCCGTCGGGCACCAGCACCGTGCGACGAAAGCCGTTGTTCAGCTCCACCTTCACGATCCCCTCGGACGAGGAGAAGACGAAGATGTCGCCCTGGGGCGTGAACATGCTGCGGTAGAAATAGAGTTTGTTGCCGCCCGCGTCGCCCGACAGGCGGACGATGCGGTGGCCGGTCTTCGGGTCGACCCAGTCGGTCGGGACCGGCCCGTCCCAGGTCGGCCACGGCGGCGGGTTGTCGCCGACCTGATGGATCGACGGGGCCGTGTTCGGGTCCGGGAAGACCGGGGCTCCGGCGGTCTGGACCGGAGTGGTCTGGGCCTGGACGGCGCCGGTGAATGCGCCGACGGCGGGGGCTGCGAGCAGCGCCTTCAGGGCGGTGCGGCGTGAGGTCGTCATCAGGGCGGTCCTCTTCGAACTGAAATCAGGGAGCGGGCGTCAGGCCTTCGACCCGGACGGTCCAGCCGTCCTTCGGAAAGCCCGGCGCGTGTCCGGTTGAGCCGTCCCAGCCCGCCGCCATCAGGCCCACGGCCATCAGCAGCGACCCGTTGGACGGGAAGTAGGTCTCGGCCGCGCGGCGATAGCCGGGACCGTCGGGATTGATCGCCATGGTCACCCCGCCGGCGCCGGCGGAGACGGGGACCAGTTCGTCGGCGTGCTCGTCGAGGTGGACCCGCGGCGTCATGCCGGTCGGGCCCCACTGGTTGTTCTTCAGATCGGCGAACAGCCAGTCGACGGCCTTGTCGGGCTCCCCGAGGCGGGCGGCCGTCATGGCCATCATCGGGAAGTCCCAGCCCCAGGTCTGGCGCACGTCCCAGTTGGCCTCGACCGCCTCGAAGGTCCGGCGCATGGCCTCCGGATCGATGCGGGCGCCGGGAATGAAGCCGTAGGCCATCAGGAAGGAGGGGTGGTCGCGGTTCTTGCACTGGGGCGCGGTCGCGTGGTCGCGGCAGGCGTCGGAGGCGGCCGTCTCCCAGAAGTCGGGCACGCTCTCGACCGGCAGATACAGACCGTTCGCCATCGGCGGCGGGGCGAGCCTGGCCAGCGCCTGATCCCAGTCGGCGCGGCGCGCCTGACCCTGACGGATCCGCCACTGCTGGGCGGTCTCCAGCGCCCAGCGGAAATACTCCAGCTCGAACGTCGGATTGGTCGTGGTCAGAGGATCGTAGTTCTCCTGCGCCGGAATCATGGGCGAGCCGAGGTTCAGCCGCCCGTCGCGCTCGATCGGCCAGGAGGCCAGCAGGTCCGCCGTGGACTCGCCCAGTTCACCGTAGCGGGCGAGCACGGTCGGATCGCGATCCGACCGCCAGACCAGTTCAGCCAGCAGGATCGGATGCGGCTGCTGCCACATGATGAAGGGGGAGACCAGGCTGGGGCTGTTTCGGCCTTCCGGCCCGGTCATCTTGGGCCACCAGGCGCCCCGCACCCCGTGACGGGCGGCCTCGGCCCGGGCGTGATCGAGGTTACCGAGGTACCAGGGCAGGCTGCGCTCCAGCATGTCGGCGTGACCCCACATCGCCTGCCATCCCGAATGCCAGGGGTGCATTTCCAGATGGAATTTGCCGTACCAGCTGTTGGAGAAGAGGCCCTCCTCCTGCGGCGGCAGCTCCCCTGCCCCGTTCACGGCGGACAGGTATTGGGACAGGATGACGCGGCGCTCCAGCTCTGCCGCGCGCGGGTCGGTGGAGCCGGAGAAATCGACGGCGCCGCCGTTGGTCCAGAAGTCATGCCAGTGGCCGGTCGTGGCGCGGACGCCGTCAGCGAAGGCCGGAGTGGCGACGGTCGGCTCGGCCTGATCGAAGCGGACCATGACCGACAGGCGCTCGCCCGAACCGGCCACGTCGAAGGCGTTGTCGCCGGCGCGCGTGACCCGACCGCCCGCGATGGCGGAGGTGAAGGAGGTCTCGTCGATGGTGCGGAGGATGCGGGTTTCGCGGTCGTCCTGAGAGACGATGGAGAGGGTCTGCGCTCCTTCGTTCTTCAGGTTCGTCGGGTCCGGATTGATGGCCGGAGCGACGGTCGGATAGCGGACGCGGACTGCGAGACCGGCGCTTTCGACCAGCGGCGAATTCACCTCGAGCATCACCATGTCGAGGGTCGGATGAACCCGCGTCACCACCTCGACGGGCTTGTCGTCATAGGTGAAGCGGCTGGTCAGGGTTCCGGTCCAGAGGTCGAGCGTCTGGCGCGTGTCGCTGACCTTGGCGAAGTCGAGGGGGGCGCCGTCGGCGAGAGTCAGGCCGATGCGGCTCAGGGAGAACCGATGCGGGTTGGCGCGCAGCCAGGTGTAGGCGGGGTTTGTCTCCGCATCGGCCCACGATCGCATCCAGGCGTAGGGCTGTTCGCCCCGGCCCGGCACGTTGACGGGGATCAGCCCGTTCTCTTCCGTGTAGCCCTCGGGGTTCGGGAAGGTGTGCCAGGCCCACTGGGCCATGGTCAGCAGGGGCGCGAGTTCGGAGTATTGCTCGGGAAAGGTCTGGAGCCCCGTAATGTCCGCGGTGAAGCCGAGGTCGCCGTTGCCGAGCATGACCGGGGCGTGGCGATCGACGGCGGTCAGGGTCACGTTGTGGCGGGTGACGAGGGCCTGACGATCGATCGGCGCGGCGGGCGCGACGGCGGCTGTCGGGGCGACCGTCTGGGCGCAGGCGGTCAGGGGTGCGGCCGTGAGGACGGTCAGGCAGGCGGCAGCCAGAACGCGCTGCAGTTTCGATCGGGTCGTACAGACCATGGTCGTTTCTCCTGGGGTCCTCTTGCCCGGCCGTCTTGATGCGGCCTTGTGGCGAAATCAGATGCGGTAGATGGCCTCGGCGTTGGCCGCGAACAGACGCTCGCGCTCGGTCGGGCTGAAGTCGGAAGTCACGGCGTCGAAGGCGGCGTAGACGGCGTCGAACGAGCCATGCGCCCGGTCGACCGGGAAATCGGAAGCGAACATCGACCGCTCCGTCCCGAAGGCCTCGATGCACTCCAGAATGATCGGGCGAACGCTGTCGACGGACCACGTTCGGTCCGTGATGCCGAGGCCCGAGATCTTGATCGAGATCTGCGGCTGGCGCGCCAGTTCGTGCAGCCCCTCGCGCCACAGCGCCATGCCGTCTGCGTCGCGATCGGTCGGCAGGCCGGCGTGGTTGACGATCAGGGGGATGTCCGGATGCCGCCGCGCGATCTCTGCCGCCGTCTGTATCTGCAGCGGATAGAGCTGGAGATCGAAGGACAGGCCGTGCTTCGCCAGCTTCGCGAACCCCGCCTCCCACGCCGGATCGAGCAACAGATCGCGGGCGGCGTAGGTCTTCAGCCGGTCGGGGTGCCAGCAGACGATCTGGCGCACGCCCCGGACGTTGGTGTGCGACGCATGGGCCTCGAGCAGGACGTCGAGGTCCGGATCCAGCATGTCGGCGCCGGCGACGATCCCCTGTGGATAGCCGTAGTCGTCGGCCATGGCCTGAAGCCACTGGGTCTCGCCGAGCTGCGCGCCGATCGGCATGCCGGCCTCGACGTGGACGATCTTGTCGATCCGCCACGCACCGGCGTCGGCCAGATAGTCCTTCAGCAGATAGTTCCGGTGAGCGATGCCGCTCATGTCGCCCGCCGGATTGTTGGGCAGCGGATCATCCTGCAGCCAGCCGTAACGGGCGCGCGACAGGTCCCACAGGTGGACGTGCGGATCGACGATGCGAATGTCCGACGCCACCGACCGCCCTCCTAGTAGGTGGTCCGCCCGCCCGACGTGTCGAACGTCGACGCGGTGGTGAAGCTGCATTCCTCCGAGGCCATGAAGCAGACCATTGCGGCGCTTTCCTCGACTTCGCCGAGGCGGCCCATAGGGATCTTGGAGCGCATATAGTCGACCTGGCTCTGGGGTAGTTGCTCCAGGATCGGGCTTTCGAAGGTGGCGGGAGTCAGGCTGTTGGCGATGACGCCCTTGCCGGCAAGTTCCTTGCCCAGCGACTTGGTGAAGCCGATGACGCCGGCCTTGGACGCCGAATAGGCCGAAGCGTTCGGGTTGCCTTCCTTGCCCGCGACCGAGGCCACATTGACGATCCGGCCGTAGCCGTTGGCCAGCATGTAGGGGACCACCGCGCGCGAGCAGTAGAAGACCCCGTTCAGGTTGATGTCGACGACCCGCTTCCAGCTGTCGATCGGGAACTCATGCACCGGAACCGTGGCGCCCGTGATGCCCGCAGAGGCGATCAGGATGTCGACCTTGCCGAGGGCCACGTTGGCCTCGGCGGCGGCGGCGGCGACGGCGGCGGCGTCCGAAACGTCCAGCGCCACGAAGTGCCGGGCCCCGATCTCGGCGGCGGCGGCGGCGAGGGCGTCGGCGTTCAGGTCCCACAGCGAGACCTGTCCGCCCTCCTGGATGATGCGCTCGGCCGAGCCTTTGCCCAGGCCCGAGGCGCCGCCGGTGACGATGGCCGTGCGGCCCGCGAAACGTCCTGCGTAGCTCATCGCGACCACGCCACGAAGGTCTGGCCCTGCTCGCCGAGCTTTTCGATGCCGAGGCGGACGGTGTCGCCGGCCTTGAGGTACCAGGGCTCCGGCTTCTGGCCGAGGCCGACGCCCGGAGGGGTGCCGGTCGTGATCAGGTCGCCGGGCTCCAGCGTCATGAACTCCGACAGGTAGGAGACGATCTCGGCTACCGTGAAGATCATCGTCTTCGTGTTGCCGGTCTGGACGCGCTTGCCGTTCACGTCGAGCCACATGTCCAGGTTCTGGACGTCGCCGACCTCATCGGTCGTGACCAGCCAGGGGCCGACCGGACCGAAGGTGTCGCAGCCCTTGCCCTTGTCCCACGTCGGCCCCCGCTCGATCTGGAAGGCGCGTTCGGAGACGTCGTTGATCAGGACGTAGCCGGCGACGTGATCCAGCGCTTCTTCCTTCGTCACATACGAAGCGGCCTTGCCGATGACGACGCCCAGCTCGACCTCCCAGTCGGTCTTCAGCGAGCCGCGCGGGATGACGACGTCGTCGTTCGGGCCGTTCAGGCAGGAGATCGCCTTCATGAAGACGACCGGCTCTTCCGGGATCGGCAGGTTCGATTCCGCCGCGTGATCCGCGAAGTTCAGGCCGATGGCGATGAACTTGCGGCTGCCGTTGACCGGCACGCCATAGCGTTGCTCGCCCTCGACAACGGTGAGGGAACCGGTGTCAATCGCGGCCAGTTTCGCCAGTCCCTCGGACGACAGCAGGTCGGGCGTGATGTCGGCGACGATGCCTGACAAATCGCGGATGCGACCCTCGGCATCGAGCAGGCCGGGCTTCTCGGCGCCCTTGGGGCCGTAACGCAGCAGTTTCATTCGTTGGGCCTTTTCTCAGCGCGCGTAGGGACGGTGCAGGGCGATGTCGCGGTTCAGCTCGACCCCGAAGCCGGGGGTGTCGGGGACCTTGAGCCGGCCGTTCACAGGCACAGGCTCGCCGATCAGCTGCGGATGGAACATCGGCACGACCTCGTCGGCGCCGGGAGCCATCATCAGGAACTCCGCGAACGGGCTGTTATGGCGCGTCACGACGAAGTGGTAGGAATAGACGCTGGATCCGTGCGGGATCATCAGCACGCCCCTGGCGTCGGCCATGGCGGAGATCTTGATCAGTTCGGTCACGCCGCCGCACCAGCCCACGTCCGGCTGGATGATGTCGCAGCATTCCATCTCGAGCAGCATGCGGAAGCCCCAGCGGGTGGCTTCATGCTCGCCGGTGGTGACCAGCATGCCGTCCGGCGCATTCTTCTTCAGCGCCTGATAGCCCCAGTAGTCGTCGGGGCTAAGGCATTCCTCGATCCACTTCAGACCGTATTTGTGGGCGGCGTGGGCGAGCCTGGTCGCGTAGTTCAGGTCGAGCGCCATCCAGCAGTCGAACATCAGCCAGAAGTCGTCGCCGCAGGCGTTCCGCATGGCCTCGAGTTCGGCGAGGTTCTTCTTCAGGCCTTCCTCGCCTTCGGCCGGGCCGTGGTGCAGGGGCATCTTGCCGCCGATGAAGCCGAGCTCCCTGGCTTTGTCCGGGCGCGCGCCGGTGGCGTAGAAGGTCAGTTCGTCACGCACCGGGCCGCCCAGCATGGCGAACACCGGCTCCTGACGCAGGCGGCCGAGCAGGTCCCAAAGCGCCAGGTCGACCCCGGAGATGGCGTTCACCACCAGACCCTTGCGGCCATAGTACTGGGTCGAGAAATACATCTGGTCCCAGATCTTCTCGACCTCGGACGGATCGCGGCCTTCGAGGAAACGGGCCAGGTGTTGCTCGACGATATAGGCGGCGGGTTCGCCGCCGGTCGTGACCGCGAAACCGGTGACGCCGTTCTCGGCCTCGATCTCCACGACCAGGGTGCCGAGCACATTGATGCCGAAGCTGCGGCGGCTCTGGCGGTACTCAGGGTATTTCGCCATCGGCGTGGCGATGTGGTCGTCGATCCAGTGGCCTTCTGCCTGGTCGTGATAGTCGGCGCCGCCGCCCGTGCCGTCGTTCCTGACAACGTAGGCGCGCACGGCCTTGATACGAGACAGGCGGCTCATCGCGACATCGCTCCCCGGCGATTGTTTCCCATATTTCGGGATGACACTGGCGTTTCTCCGCGTGCCGCGTCAAACTGGCGAAGCAATTGCCCGCCGACTTGCGCGTTTTGCTACATTCTGAAACAGGTGATTACGTGATGGGACAAACAGCGTCAATCGAGGTCGAGACCGAAGAACCCGCCGCCGGCAAGGCGTCGGGCAGCCAGACCCTGATGCGCGGCCTGGACGTGATCGAGGCCTACGTGACCGAGGTGCGCACGGCCGTCAAGGCGTCCTCCGGCATCAAGTCCATCGCCGACCTGAAGGGCAAGACCGTGGCCACCACCACCGGCAC
>CAMLNY010000029.1 GCA_946481405.1 uncultured Brevundimonas sp.
CGACATGATCTTGTCGGGATCGAAGCTGGCCGGGTCCTCCGGCGAGCCGCCGCCGCGCCCGTCCACGCTGGGGACCTCGCCGGCGATGGTGCAGCCGTAGCCCTCGGTGTCGAAGGTGGTGATCCGCCGGATGCCGGAGCGGCCCTCGACGATTCCCTTCCAGCTGTGTTCGACGCCATTGCCCAGAGGCGTGACGAGGCCGAGACCGGTGACGACGACGCGACGCATGCTTTCGCGCTCCAACTCCAGAAACCTTGATTCAGAAACAATAATGGCCGCCGGGCTTCTCCGCTAGGAGCGCCAGGCGGCCATTGAATGCCGTCGAAAGGAACGGGGGCTTAGCCCGCGGTCTTCTCGTTGATGAACTTCACGGCGTCGCCGACGGTCTGAATGTGTTCAGCGGCGTCGTCCGGGATTTCGATGTCGAACTCTTCCTCGAAGGCCATGACCAGTTCGACGTTGTCGAGCGAGTCGGCGCCCAGGTCGTCGATGAAGCTGGCCTTTTCGGTGACCTTGTCCGGATCGGCGTCCAGGTGGTCGATGACGATCTTGCGGACGCGTTCCAGGGTGTCGGACATGTGTGTCTCTGCCTTCTAGAGCCGCCGGAGCGGCGTATGGTGTCTTGCCGTCTCACGACGGCCCCGCTTGCGCAAGAGGCAACGCCTCGCTGACCCAACCGGTTGCGCGGCCTTTAGCACACCGCTGCGGGAAGGAAACAGGGCGTAACTTTCCTTGATCGGCTGTCGCGCGGTCGCGCGACGTGAGCCGAAGGGCTGTGATCGATCAGATCATCGCCATGCCGCCGTTAACGTGCAGGGTCTGGCCGGTGACGTAGGCGGCCTCGTCGGACGCCAGATAGACGGCGGCGGCGGCGATCTCGTCGCCCGTACCGAGGCGGCCGGTCGGGATGTTCTTGAGGATGGTCTCGCGCTGCTGCTCGTTCAGGACGTCGGTCATGGGCGAGGCGATGAAGCCCGGGGCGATGCAATTCACCGTGATCCCGCGCGAACCGACTTCCTGGGCCAGCGACTTGGAGAAGCCGATCATGCCGGCCTTGGAGGCGGCGTAGTTTGTCTGGCCGGGGTTGCCGGTGACGCCGACCACCGAGGTCACGCCGATGATCCGGCCCGCGCGGCGCTTCATCATTCCCTTCATCGCGGCGCGCGACAGACGGAAATAACTTTCGAGGTTGATGGTCAGGACAGACTGGAAGTCCTCGTCCTTCATCCGCATCAGAAGGCCGTCCCTGGTGATGCCGGCGTTGGCGACGAGGATGTCCAGCGGCGAACCGGCGGCCTCCTCGGCGGCGGCGACCAGATTGTCGACCGACTCGGGGTCCGACAGGTTGGCCGTGGCGAAGTGGGCGCGCTCGCCCAGCCCGGCCTTGATCTCCGCCAGCACGGCCTCGCGCGTGCCGCTGAGGACGACGGTCGCGCCCTGCGCGTGCAGGGCGCGGGCGACGGCTCCGCCGATGCCGCCCGTGGCGCCGGTGACGAGGGCGGTCTTGCCGGCCAGGTTGAACATGGTTCTCTCCTTACTGGGCCAGCGACTGGGCGAAGGCCTCGATGTCCTCGGGGGTGTTAAGGGCCAGGCTCTCGGCGTCGGGGGCGATGCGCTTCGCCATGCCGGTCAGGACCTTGCCCGAGCCGATCTCGGCGAAACGGGCGACGCCGCCTTCGGTCGCCATCCACTCCATCGATTCGCGCCAGCGGACGCGGCCGGTGACCTGTTCGACCAGCAGGCGACGGATGACGTCGGCGTCCTGTTCCGGACGGGCGGTGACGTTGGCGACGACCGGGACGGCCGGGGCGACGAGGGCGGCGGTGGCCAGCGCGGTCGCCATTTCGTCGGCCGCGGGCTGCATCAGGGGGCAGTGGAAGGGCGCCGAGACGTTCAGCGGGATGGCGCGGGCGCCCAGCTCCTTGGCCTTCTCGATGGCGCGGTCCACGGCGGCCTTCTCGCCGGAGATGACGACATTGCCGTTGTTGTTGTCGTTGGCGACGACGCAGACGCCGACCTCGGCGCCGGCGGCCGCGGCGGCCTCGGCCAGCGCAAGATCCGTCTTTGGCCCGATCAGGGAGGCCATGGCCCCCTGCCCCACCGGAACGGCGCGCTGCATGGCCTGACCGCGCAACCTCAGCAGGCGGGCGGTGTCGGCGAGGGACAAGGCGTTCGCCGCCGCCAGCGCCGAGTATTCACCGAGCGAGTGACCGGCGACGAAGCCGGCCTTGTTCACCGAGACGCCGAAATCCTTTTCCAGCACCCGCATGACGGCGAGCGATACGGCCATCAGGGCCGGCTGGGCGTTCTCGGTCAGGGTCAGCTGGTCCTCGGGCCCGTTCCGCATCAGGCCGGACAGATCCTGTCCCAGCGCCTGGTCGATCTCGGCGAAGACGTCGCGGGCCGAGGCGAAGGCGTCGGCCAGCGCCGCCCCCATGCCGACCGCCTGGCTGCCTTGTCCGGGGAACAGGAGGGCGAGGGTCATCGGCGGGGTCCGTCATCAGTGTCAGGGGCGCCGAGGGGTAGGCCAACAGGCCGTGCGGCTCAAGCCGGTGAAAACGCACGAACCCTCGCCGTTGATCGGACACAATCAGCGTCAACCTATGATTTCAGACAGGATTCGCGGGGGCGTTCAGTGAGTTATCGGCAGATGGGCGCGTGCGCGCTGGCCAGCGCGGCTCTCCTTGGGTTGGATTTGGTCGCCCCGGGTACGGCCTTGGCCCAGGCGGAAGGCGCGACCGCCGCCGATCCCAACGTGACGAGCTATCCCGCAGCCTTCTTCACCGAGTTCCGATCGGTCACCGCCTACGACATGATCGGGCGCATTCCGGGGTTTCAGTTTGACGGCGGCACAGCCGGCCGAGGCTTCGCCGGCACCGTCGGCAATATCCTGATCGACGGCGAACGCCCACCGGTCCGCAGCGATTCGCTGGCGTCCATCCTGTCCCGCATCCCCGCTTCCCAAGTCGTGCGCATCGACATCGTCCGCGCGGGTGCAGGCGGCATCGACATGCAGGGCAAGGCCGTGGTCGCCAATGTCATTCGCAGGCCGGACGGGGGCGTCTCCGGATCGGCTTCGGCGACCCTGAGTGCGGACACCCGTGGCCGGCTGCAGCCGAATGTGAACCTGCAGGTTCGTCGCCAGTGGGACGGCCGGTCGCTGGAAGGGTCGCTGAGCGGGTTCACAGGCGAAGGCGACGACAGGAGTCTGCGGGAGCGTCGATCACCGGCCGGAGATCTTATGCTGCTGGCCCGCAGCCAGGGCGTGTTCGACTTCCACGGGCTGTCCGGAACCACGGTCTACGAAGGGCCGCTGGCGGGCGGTCGCATCCGCCTGAATGGCCTGATCGATATCAACGGCAGCGGCTACGACGGCGAGGATGTGCTGATCGTGCCATTCGGTCGCGAGATCAATCTGTCGGACAGCACCCAGACCAAGGGTGAGATCGGCCTGCGCTGGACCCGCAGCCTGCCGCGCGGGATGACGCTGGAAATCCTGGGGTCGCAGCAACTGATCGATAGCGAAAGCGCGGGCGCCTACGACACCCCTGACTTCACCTCCGCCAGTTTCAGCGACGGCTGGCGCGGCGAAAGCATCGGATCGGGATCTCTGAAATTCGCCTCGCTCGAGACGCCGTACGGCGCGATCGATTTCGAGGCCGGGTCGGAGGTAGCGTTCAACTTCGTCGAGACGGGCTCGTCCTACCGACTGGACGGTTCGCCCCTGCTGCTGCCCGGCGATGACACGCGCGTGGAGGAACTGCGCAGCGAGAGCTTCGTCTCGGCCGTCTGGGCGCCGCGCGACAATCTCAGCGTCACCGGAGCGCTACGCTACGAGCGGTCGCGCATCACCGCGACCGGCACGGCGGGCGACGCCGAGACCGATCTCAGCTTCCTCAAGCCCCGCCTGAACGTCGCGTGGACGCCTGCCGCCGGCCATCAGCTGGCCTTCAAGCTCGAGCGCAACGTCGATCAGCTGTCGTTCGGCGCCTTTCAGGCCTCGGCCGCCTTCTCGACCGGGGTGTTCGGTCGCGGCAACCCAGACATACGCCCGGCGCAGATCTGGCTGGCGCAGGCCCGTTACGAGCGGGTGTTCGGCCGTCAGGGCTCCTTCGTAGCCGAGCTGACGCACGAAAATTTCGACGACGTCCTCGGGGTGGTGGTCATTCTGGAGACTCCGCCTGGCGAGACCACGCCGCGTCAGTACAACGTCACCCGCAACGTCGGCACAGCGACGCGCGACACGGCCAAATTCACCGGCCGCCTGCCGCTGGACGACTATGGCATGGGCGGTGGAATCGCCTCGGCCACACTGCAGATCCGGCAGTCCGAGACGCAGGACCCCGTCACCTTCGTCGATC
Organism: uncultured Brevundimonas sp.; assembly: GCA_946481405.1. The sequence goes on from CAMLNY010000029.1 coordinate 4,362, forward strand.
GCCGCCTGTCCAACGAAGTCCCGGTGACGCTGAGCGTGGGCCTCAGCCAGAACCTGATCAGCCAGCGCATCAACTGGAGCGTCAGCGTTTCCAGCAACCAGCCCTCGCGCGGCTACGGCCCGCGCTTCCTGTCGCGGTCCAGCAGTGATCCCAGCTTCAACGCGAGCCTGAGCTGGCGGCCCGACGCCCGCCTGAGCCTCAGCGGAGGCCTGAACGTTTCCGGCGGTTCGGACGGGGAATATTCGTTGTTCGCCGCGCCGCGCGGAACGGGCGTTCCGCTGTACACGGAGGCGTCCCGCTACGACGGCGCGATCAGCGCCTATGTGAGCGCGCGGCGCAGCTTCTGACCGGACGGCGCTTCGTCCTTGCCCAACCGGCCCTTTTCCCCTATACGCGCCCGCTTTCCAGGGCTTCGGTCCCGGTGCGGAGTTCCAAAGGGCTCGGGAAGTCATCCCGGCCGCCGCCTCGGGAGCCATCGTGGAACGGACTGAACCCGGTCCCTCCGCGCCGAGGCCCTACAAGGGAGACTAACCTATGGCTCTGTACGAGCACACGGTCATGTCGCGCCAGGATATCAGCGCGCAACAGGCCGAAGCCCTCAACGACACCATCAAGGACCTGATCGTGGCCGGCGGCGGTTCCGTCGCCAAGATCGAGTACTGGGGCCTGCGCAACCTGACCTACCGGGTCAAGAAGAACCGCAAGGCGCACTACTCCCTGCTGGCCATCGATTGCCCGCCGGCCGCCATGGCCGAAGTCGAGCGGCAGCTCGGCATCAACGAAGACGTCCTGCGCTGGCTGACGGTCCGCGTCGAAGAGCTGGACCTGGAGCTGTCGCCGCTGCTGGCCCGCCGCGAGCGCGAGCGTGAACGCGACCGCGAACGGGGTCCGCGTGAAGACGCCGACGTGGCCGCGTAAGGAGATCTGGACACATGACTGACACCACCTCCGCCAACGTCCCCGGCGCTCCCGTGAACGCCTCGGCCGGCGCCCGCCGTCCCTTCTATCGTCGCCGCAAGGTCTGCCCGTTCTCGGGCGAAGGCGCGCCGAAGATCGACTACAAGGACGTCAAGCTCCTGCAACGCTACATTTCCGAACGCGGCAAGATCGTGCCCTCGCGCATCACCGCCGTGTCCCAGATCAAGCAGCGCGAACTGGCCAAGGCCATCAAGCGCGCCCGCTATCTGGCCCTCCTGCCGTACGTGGTGAAGTAAGATGAAGGTCGTTCTGCTGGAACGCGTCGAGAACCTCGGCGCCATCGGCGACGTCGTCACTGTCAAGGACGGCTTCGCTCGCAACTTCCTCCTGCCGCGCGAAAAGGCGCTGCGGGCCACCTCCAGGAACCTCGAGAAGTTCGAACTCGACCGCGCGGCCATCGAGCAGCGCAACGAGAAGAACAAGGGTGAGGCCCAGAAGATCGCCGACAAGATCGACGGTCAGTCGTACGTCATGATCCGTCAGGCCGGCGAAACGGGCCAGCTGTACGGTTCGGTCGCCGGCCGCGACGTCGCCGAAGCCATCCAGGCTGAAGGCGGCAAGGTCGAGCGCTCACAGGTCGTCCTGAACGTTGCGATCAAGACCCTGGGCGTCCACGAGGTGCTGGTTCGCCTGCATCCCGAGGTCTCGGCTACGGTCAAGATCAACGTGGCCCGTTCGGCCGAGGAAGCCGAGCGTCAGGCGCGCGGCGAGGACGTCATCAAGACGGCCTATGACGAGGACCGTGAAGCCGCCGCCGAACAGGCCCGCGACATGGTCGAAGGCGGCGCCGGCCAACAGGACGGTCTCGGCTCCGAGGCCTGATCCTGAAAGATCGGTTCTACGAACCGATAGAGAAGCTAAAGGGCGCGTCCGCAGGGCGCGCCCTTTTTGCTGTCCGGCGACCCGGACTATGTCAAATTTGCAACGAGCCGGGTTGCTTGCGTTAACGCATCCTTGACCGGCTGAACTGGCGCACTCAGCTTGCATGACAGGGAGCGCCCGAACGCCCCGGCGCAAGATTCTTGCCCCGACGGTCGGTCGACAACCACACGGCGGTCCACGCCGGAATTCGGCTCCATCGCGCCGCGCCGATCGCGCGGCCTCAGCTCGTCAGGCTCGTCATGAACGTCAGAATCTCTCGCACCGTCCTTCTCGGCTTCGCCTCCGCGGCCACTCTGCTCGCCTGCCCGCTCGCCGCCCAGGCCCAGAGCGCACCGCAGGATGACGCCTCCCAGGTCGAGGAAGTCATTGTCACCGGCACCCGCACCGTGGGCCGCACCCGTCTGGACTCGGTCGCCCCGGTCGACGTGATTTCCGGCGAGGTCCTGACCCGTCAGGGCGCCGGCACCGAGCTGGCCGCGGCCCTGGCCGCCACCGCCCCGGCCATCAACTTCCCGCGTCCCGCCATTTCAGACGGTTCGGACCACGTCCGGCCGGCCACCCTTCGCGGCCTGGCCCCCGACCAGACCCTGGTCCTGATCAACGGCCAGCGCGGCCACGTCGCCGCTCTCGTCAACGTCAACGGCAACCTGGGTCGAGGTTCGACGGCCTTCGACCTGAACACGGTCCCGGCCGTGACCCTGGGCAACGTAGAGGTCCTGCGCGACGGCGCCTCGGCCCAGTACGGAGCCGACGCCATTGCGGGCGTGGTCAACCTGCGTCTGCGCGAGGCGGATTCAGGCGGCGGCCTGACCGCCGTCTACGGAGTCTATGACACCGAGTTCGACACCGCCCGCGGCTCGCATGAGCGCAACGACGGCGAACAGGTCTCTCTGTCGGGCTGGATCGGCTTGCCGCTGTTCGGCGACGGCTTCCTGACGCTGTCGGGCGAGATCCAGGAACGCGATCCGACCAACCGCTCGGACTACGCCGCGCCGGGCAGCGTCTCGAACGGTTCGTCCAACACGGTGATCGGTCGGTTCGGCGATCCGAAGACCAGCGCCCAGTCGGTGTGGTTCAACGCCGGCAAGCCGCTGCAGAGTGGTTGGGAAGCCTACAGCTTCGGCGGCTATCAGCACCGCGAGTCGGAATCGGCGGCTACGGCGCGCGCCTTCAACAACGCCAACAACGTCGTGGCCATCTATCCGAACGGCTTCCTGCCGATGATCGGCGCCACGATCGATGACTACAACCTGTTCGGCGGCGTGAAGGGCGAAGGCGGCGGCATCGACTGGGACTTCTCGGTCGGCTGGGGCCGCAACGAGCTGGAATACAACGTCTTCAACAGCCTGAACGCGTCATATGGCGCGGCTTCGCAGACGTCGTTCGACGCCGGCGGTCTGGCCTATGACCAGCTGACCGTATCGCTGGACGGCGTGAAGCAGGTCGAAGCCAATCTGTTCGAGCCGCTGAACGTCGCCTTCGGCGTGGAGTATCGCCGCGAGGCGTTCGAGGTCCACGCGGGCGAGCCGACCTCCTACAACAAGGGGCCGCTGAACGCCGGCGCCGGTTCGCAGGGCTTCCCGGGCTTCCAGCCGTCCAACGTCGTCGACGAGGACCGGAACAACTGGAGCGCCTACATCGATCTGGAAGGCCGGCTGTCGGAATCCGTCACCGTCGGTGCGGCCGCCCGCTACGAGGACTACTCCGACTTCGGCGACACCCTGACCGGCAAGCTGTCCGCGCGCTGGGACGCCAACGAGCATTTCGCCCTGCGCGGCGCGATCTCGACCGGCTTCAAGGCCCCGGCCCTGCAGCAGCAGTTCTTCAGCTATGTGGCGACCAATCTGGTGACCACCGTCGTCGGCGGCGTGCCGACGACCACGCTGGTTCAGGCCGGTTCGTTCCGCGTCGATGACCCGGTGGCCATCGCCCTGGGTTCGCGCCCGCTGGAGCCGGAACAGTCGACCAACTTCTCGGGCGGCTTCGTGTTGCGCAACGGCGGGTTCGAGCGCTGCGTGGGTCCGGCTTCCGATACGCTCGGCAACCTGACCGGGAGCTGGGCGTTCACCGGCA
>CAMLNY010000030.1 GCA_946481405.1 uncultured Brevundimonas sp.
GTACGCAGCTATGCCGCCCGTCACCAGATCAAGCCCGGCATCACCGGCTGGGCCCAGATAAACGGCATGCGCGGCGGCATCGACACGCTGGAGAAGGCCCAGCGGGGCGTCGAACTCGACCTCGACTACATGCGCAACTGGTCGCTGCAGCTGGATCTCAGCATCATGGCACGAACCCTGACGATGCACCTGATGGGGCCGGAGGTATTCTGAGCAGCCGCCATGACAGGGCCAGAACCGTCGCCAGCTCCCCGGGCGACAGCACGACCGACACGACCGGCGAGACGACCAGCAGGAAGACCGCGTAGTCCAGCACCGCCGCTCCGATCAGCTGTCCTCTGCGGGCCGCCTCCCACGCCGTCCGGATCGCGAACAGGTGGAGCGCCAGCATCAGTCCGGCGCCGATCAGGCCATACTCGAACACCACGCCCAGCCAGCCCAGATCGGACGGGAAGAAGAAGGGGGTGCCGACGATGTCGCCCAGCGTCACATCGCCGACCCGCGTCGCGCTGCCGACCCCGGTGATCCAGCGCCAAGGCTGGTCATTGAGGAAAGCCAAGGCGTGCCCGGCCTCGATCTGGCGCATGCTGAGCGAGCCGCCGAGGCTGTCGGCCGCGCTCTGGCCCAGCCACAGGGTGACGGGGGTGGCCGCGGCGACGATCACCGCCGCCGTCGCCATCAGGGCCGGTCCTTGCCAACGGCGCAGGCTGAGCAAGGCGCCGAGGCCTAGCCCCACGACCGTCCCGCCGATCTGGGCGCGCTGCTTGTACATGGCGATCATGACGGCGACGCCCGCCGCGACCAGCACCGCCTTCCACACCGTCGGTCGCCGCCAGAAGGACCGGTTGATGAGGAACAAGGCGAGGATGCCGAACATCATCGGGGCGTTGATGCGGCGACCCCGCTCGGCGTCGCTGAGGAAGACCTTGGTGTCCTCGATCCCCTGCTGGAACAGGGCGTCCGGCGCGAACAGCCAGACTCCGATCAGCAAGCCGAAGGTTACGCCGGCCAGGACGATGATCGCGCGCGTCAGGTCGCCCGCCGACGGCCGGATCAGCCACAGGGAGGCCGCGCAGCCGAGGGCTCCGGTCAGGGGCCAGATCTTGGCGCTGGACGCCAGGGCGCCGAACACGTCGTTGCCGAGCTGGTTGACCCCGATGAAGGGCGTCACGCCCAGCAGCCAGGCGCAGACGGCCAAGACCAGCGGCTGGTACGGCGGGTTCAGCCGCCAGATTGCGATCATGGTCAGGGGCGCGGTTAGGACCGGCCACGCCTTGGCAAGCGCATAGAGCGGCTTGAAGTCCACGACATAGAAGAACAGCCCCCCGAACATCGGCAGGCTCAGCACGAGCAACAGAAGCCTCAGGTTCGCGCCGGCGTCGCGCGCGACCGGAGCGGCGACCGGCCCGACGCGAAGGACCCGCCCTCGCGCCACTGCGGTCATGCCGGATGCCAGGTCCGCAGCCGCTCCTTCAGGGCGATCCACAGGATGGGCGCGGACTCGATGAAGACCCGTCGGAAATGCCCCGCCGGATTCAGCGCCAGCCGCCAGGCCCACTCCAGCCCCGCTTCCCGCATCCACAACGGCGCGCGGCGAATGCGGCCGGTCAGGAAGTTCAGCGCGCTGCCGACGCACAGGCCGAGCCCGGTCGCATCGGGCATCTCCGCGAGCCGTCGCGCCAGTCCCTCGGACTGGGGCGCCCCGGCGATCAGGAAGACGTAGCGGGCGGGATGGGCGCGCACGAAGTCGAGGCATTGCCGGACCTCGGCGGGGTCCTTCCAGAAGCCGAACGACGGATCAAACCGCGCCACCGTTCGGATGCCGAAACGCCGCCGCAGGGTCGCCTCAACCTCAGGGTCACCGCCGATCAGGGTCAGGGCCGCATCGGGCGGAATGCCCAATTCGAACAGCCGCGCGACCAGATCGCTGCCGGCCGCGACGGGCAGGTCCTGGCGGAACAGGAGCCGGGACAGGAACCTCAGGATGCGGCTGTCGTTCAGCACCATCCAGGCCTTCGACTGGGGCTCAGAAAACCGGTCGTCGCCGGCATGGGCGGCGACCACATGCTGAGCGTTCGGCGTGACGACGAAGGCGAACGGCGCGGCGGCGCTGCTGCTCATCGCACGCCCTCATAGGTGTTGGTGTAGGAGAGCGACCGGCTGAACGGCAGCAGTCGGTTGACGTACTGGTCGATCCACAGACCGACCTCGGCGATACGGCTGCGGGGCACGAAGACGATGTCCCCGGACGCCAGGGCGATCCCTGTGTCCGCCTCCCCCGTCGCCACGAACAGGCGCAGGTCGACGGTCCTCAGCATCGCGTCGGCGCCCGGCCGCTGGCGGATGACCACGACCTGATCCATCCGGCTCTCGGGCGAGAAGCCGCCCGCCAGCATCACCGCCTCCAGCGTCGAGGCGCGGGCCGACAGCGGATAGACGCCCGGTCTCTGCACCGCGCCGCCGACGATGATCCGCGCCGACCGCGCCTCGGTCACCGACAGGCTGACGATGGGCTGGCGCAGGCGTCGCGCGGACGCGGTCTGAACCGCCGCCTCCAGCTCGCCCGGCGTCAGGTTCTGGGCCGCCAGCCGGCCCGCGACGCGCAGGCTGACGAAGCCGTCCGGTTCGACCGACACCTCCTGCGTCAGTTCCGGCGTCAGCAGATAGTCGACCTTCAGCCGGTCGCCGACGCCGAGGCGATAGGCGGGCGCCGCGTCGCTCCACGGTGCGAACCGGTGCGGCTCGCGCTCGCGCGGACTGATCGACTGGGTCGTGCCGCAGCCCGCGAGCAGCAGGGCGACGGCCAGACAGAGACCTCTCAAAGCCATCGGTAGATCGCCTCCGGAACATGTCGCCTGCGGCCGGTGAAGACGAAGCCGAGCAGATCGCCGCCCGAGGCCAGCACGACCTCGCGCATCCGCCGCGCCGCCGGCGCCCGCGTCGCCTCGGCCTGGACGATCAGGATGTTGCCGTCGGCCAGCCCATGCAGGCGCCGAGCGTCGGGCATGTCGAAATCGCGCGCGCCGACGAGGACGATCCGGCTGAACGCGCCGCGCATCAGGTCTAGGAAGGCGCGCGCCTCTTCGGCTGTCGCCGACGGCGCGCCGAGCGGCGTCTGCATCGGATTGACCGCGGCCCACAGGCCGGCCGACGCCGACCGCGCCACGTCCAGATGGGTCGACCCCGCGGGCAGCCTCTGCACCGCCTCCCCGGCCTTCCTGCGATAGTGGTCGGCGGCGTCGAGATCGATCAGCAGGACCGATCCACCGGCCCGCGCGGCCATGGCCTGGGCCACCCCCAGCGCCAGCCGGCATTTGGCGCCCGCGTCGTCGCCGACAAATTGGAAGACCTGCAACGGCCGTCCGTCATGGCTGAGGTCGAGCAACAGTCCCGCCAGCCGCGCCATGGCCGTCAGCCCGGCGTCTGACCTCAGGGTCGAGACCATCGCGTCGATGGTCATCAGGGCGTCGAGGCCCAGCGAATTCTCCGCCTCGCCCGGGGCGATGAAAACCTGACGCAGGACGATGCTGATCGCCGTCGCCGCGACGGCCAAAGCCACACCGAGGGCGATACCGGCCAGGATCAGGGTCGGGCGCAGGTCTCGCCCGGTCAGGGGCGCCGCCGGCGGCTGGACGATGCGGACCGTGGTGTTCCGATCATCGACCGCCTGATCCTCCAGCGCCGCCCCGGCCCGGCCAATCAGCAGGCTGCGATGGATGGTCTCGGAGGCCGAACGGCTGCGCTCCAGATCGTGCAGCCGCATCTCCGCGTCACGCAGGTCGGCGACGCGGGCGCGGGCGGCGGAGAGTTGGGTCGCCAGTTCCGCCGATTGACGCTGCAACGAGGCCAGTTCGATCCCCAGCGAGGCGCGACGCTGGACCAGAAGGTCGGCGACCGGGTTTCTCACCGTGCGATCGCTGGAGCGAATGTCATGGGCGTTCTCGACGATCTGGGCCTGGGCGGCCGCGATGCGGGCGTCGATCTCAGCCAGACCCGGCCAGTCCTCATTATACTGTTCGACGACGTGGGCCCGGTCCTGACGTAGACGCAGCAGGGTGTTGCGCGCCTCGTCGTTCGGCGTGGTGTTGGTCCGCTCCTGACTGTCCAGAACCCGCTCGGGCGCCGCCGCCAGCTGACGCGATACGGCCGCCAGTTCGGCGGAGACGGCGCCGCGCCGCTCCTGCGCCTGGTTGGCGCGCTGGATCAGGGCCTCCAGCCGGTCGGAGGCGAGGGCCACGTCCTTGTCGATGTCGAGCACATCGTGCGCCCGACGGATCTGCTGGATCTCGCCCTCTGTCTGGTTCAGGGCCTCGCCGTAGCGGTCGATCTCCCGGTCCTGACGCTCGCGCGACGCGTTGACATAGAGTTGGGCCCGGCGGTCGAGATAGGCGTCCGTCACGGCCTGAACCGCCCTTAGTGCATAGTCGCGGTCGGTGCTGGCGAAGGCGATGCGCAGGACGTTGGACCCGTCCTCAATCTCGACCTTCAGGGCCTTGGCGAACCGACCCGTCGCGGCGGGCTGAATCTCCGCATCGTGATCGTCGGCCCCCGCCAGTTTTGCCATGGCGGACTGAAGGACCAGATCGCTGCGGATGATCTGCACCTCGGACTGGAGCGCGCGCAAGACAACCTCGCCGCCCTGATAGGTCTGGGGTCCGTTCAACCCCTCCTGCGCCGCCTGCGTCGCCCCTATGCGCAGCAGGATCAGGCTGGCGGCCGTGAACTTCGGCGGAGTGAAGACGGCGGCGGCGACGCCCAGCGCCAGACCGACCAGCAGGCAAGCGATGATCGCCTTCTGATTGTAGAAGACGTAGACCAGGGCGTCGCGGAGAGACAACAAGCCTCTCGGCGTGGCGGACAGTTCGTCAATGCTCTGAACGGCTGGGGTCAACATCCGACCTGAAAACATCGCGGGCGATCGGCGATTTCAATACACGTTTGAGTAGCATGTGATTGGTAAACGAGATGAGACCGACGCCGGAGCCTGCATGCCGCCCGAGACCCGTTCCGCCTCTGTGAACCCCACGCCGCCGGGCGCCCGTCTGAACGCCCTGATCGCCCGCGCCCGACCGGCGGTGATGGTCTCACTGGGATCGCGGGGACTGGAAGCGGCGGCCAAGTTCGCCCTCTATGGTCTGGCCGCGCGCGAACTGGGCGGGCACGACGCGGGGCGGTTCTTCCTCGCGCTCGGTGTGATCCAGATCCTCTCGACCATCGCCCGGCTGGGGCTGGAGAAGCCCGTGACGCGTCACGTCGCGGCGGAGCTGGCCGTCGGCGACGTCGGCGCCGCGCGACGCGCTGCCCTGACGGCGGGCGGATCGATCCTGCTGGCCAGCGTTATCGCGGGTCTGGCGCTGGCCGGCGCCGCACCCTTCATCGCCGACCACTGGACGGGTCAGGCCGACATGGCCTCGGCGCTGATGCTCGCGGCCCTGATCATCCCGGTCCAGAACCTCGCCTTCGCCGTCGCTAATGTTTTGATCGGGCTGGAACGCGGCGCGGCGGGCCAGATGGTGATGAACGCCCTGCCGCCGGTCCTGTCGCTGATCGCCCTGATGCTCGGCGCCGACAGTCCGGGCCGGCTGCTCACTGCCTATGCAGGATCGTTCGGGGTTTGCGCCCTGCTGGGGCTCGGGCTGGTGGTCACGACGCGCTGGTCGCAACGCCATCCGCAGGTCGCGCCCGGCATGGCGATCGCCGGGCTGTGGAGCGGCGCGCGGCGGCTGATGGTGGTGGACGTCTGTCAGGCCGCCCTGATCACCATTCCGGTCCTGATCCTCGGCGCGTTCGCCGCCCCCGACGCGGTGAGCACCTTCTCCCTGTGCAATCGTCTCGCGATGCTGGTGACCATCGTGGTGCTCAGCCTAGGCGCGATGTCGGCGCCGCATTTCGCACGGCATCACCGACTGCAGGATTGGGCCGCCCTGCGGGACGCGGCGATCGACAACCGCCGCATGACCCTGATGCTGTGCCTGCCGCTGATCGCCGCTCTGGCCTTGGGCTCAGTCCCACTGCTGGGGCTGCTCAGCGTTCCGGCCGCCGAAGGCGTGCCCGTCCTGCTGATCCTTCTGACCGGCCAACTCGCCTACTGCCTGTTCCCGTCGCGCGACATGCTGCTGGCCATGGCCGGGGAAGAGCGCGTCCTGCGCCGGCTCAGCCTGTGGCAGCTGGCTTTCTGCATCGCCCTGTGCCTGGCGCTTACCCCCCCGTTAGGCGCGGTCGGCGCGGCGATGGCCAGCGCGACCATCTGGATCGGCGGAGCGCTGGCTGTGGCGTCGGCGGCGCGCCGGAAGCTACCGGAGCTAGGTCTCTGAGACGAACGGCGGACGCCGGTCCGCATGGACGGCGATGGCATTGCAGAAGTCGGACGGCGGCGCCGCCAGAGCCGTGAAGGCGTCGCCCTTCAACCGGTAAAACCGGTAGCCCGTCCGGGCCAGCTTGGCCCAGGTCTCCGTCGCCGCCGCATCCGTGCCGCCGCCCGCGTTCAGGTGGGCGTTGCATTCGAAGATCACGGCCGGGCGGTATGTCGCCAGCATCTCGCGCGCCCCGGCGATGACCAGAGGCTCGGCCCCCTCGACGTCGATCTTGATCAGGTCGACCCGGTCCAGACCGCAGCGGTCGATCAGACTGTCCAGCGTCACCGTCGCAACCGTCTCGCCTTCATGCGCCCGGTCGTTGGCGATCAGGGAGAAGGCCTGGGGATCGTTGCCGAGCGGGACGTGGTGCAGCACCGCCTGACCCGCTGCGTTCGAGGCGGCGACTTTCATGGGGATGGCCCAGTCGAAGTCGTTGAGCGCGAGGTTCGACAGGAGATGGCCGAACGCTTCCGCTCCGGGCTCCAGCGCCAGCACCCGGCCGGTCGAGCCCACCAGTCGCGCGGCCTTAAGCGCATAGAGGCCGACATTGGCCCCGACATCGATAAAGATATCGCCCGGCGAAAGCAGCCGCTGAAGCTGACGCAGCTCCGGCTCGACCCAGTCGCGCAACAGGAAGGCGGTGATGGTGGTGTAGCGCAGGTCGGCCGGCGCCCGCATCCGTTCGCGGCCGTCGCGCGTCAGATGAAAGGTCGGGTTGCCGCCCACGGCGCTTGCCGCCGTCAGCCAGGCGGCGCGCGACAGGACGTTGAAGGGCTCGGCCTTGAAGGCGGGCTGGGCCGCCAGTTTCCGCAGGCGTCGGATCAGGGTCATCGGGGGCTCGCGTCTGAAGATGACGTCGAGCCTAATCGCAGCCGATTAACTTTAGGTTGTATTGCCCACGTCTAAGCCGCGAACCGAATTGTCCATGACAGGGCGGCGGAATCCGTCGCCTCGGCATGGCAGCGGACCACCGTGCGGAAGGCGCCGACCGGACTGGCGTAATCGGCCGGGTCGAAATCGGTCGTCGGGGCGCATGTCATGCCGGTCGCCTCGAAGGACGCCACCTCGCCCTGGGCGAAGCGGATGACGGCGCCGTGCTGCATCGCCCCGCGCGCGAAGGTCGGTGAGATCCGGCTCCCTGACAGGGACGAATCGGCGGTCCGGATGGTGACAGCCTCACCGGCGAGGGAGTTCGGCCTGCGCGGCGGCCAGCCAGTCGAGGGCGTACTCCAGATCGATCGCGGCGGAGCCCTCGAAGGCGATCTCATCGGAGCGGGTGACGGCGCCGGGCTCGAGCACATAGCGGGTCCGCACGGAGGCGCGGCCGTCGGGACGCGGCGCCTCCTCACCCATCCGGTCCCATTCGTCCTGGCGCCATGTGACGGTCGTGCGGGCGCCGTCCCCCACAACCTCGACATCCTTGAAATAGGACAGCGGCTGCAGGGTGGCGCCGTCTGCGAAGGTCAGGCGCGGGACCAGTTGCGGGAAGGTCTCGTCCGCCGCGCCTGACAGGACGCCCGGCGAATAGGGGATGGGGAAATAGGGAGTGTTCATATGCTGGGTCGGACCGCCGTTGATCAGCGGCAGGCCGATGACCCGGTCGCCGTCACGATACGTCACCAGCACCCGGTCATGCTCGCCGCGTGCGAACCAGGTCGTCATCGACGTCGGCCGAGGATCCGGTGCTTGCCCCGATAAGCGTCGGTCTTGCGCCCATGGTCCCACAGGTTGACCGAGCCGGTTCCGCTATCCAGCCAGAAGTCGACATAGCGAGCCGCGACGCGTGATGAGAAGGCATAGGCCATGGCCTGTTCCTCGTCGGTCAGAACATCCAGCGCGGCGGCGGCGGTCAGCACCTCAATGAAGGCGGTCTCGCCATAGACGCCGATGCTGCGGCCGTATTC
>CAMLNY010000031.1 GCA_946481405.1 uncultured Brevundimonas sp.
CGACCCGCTACACATTGCCGTTCTTGATGCGGCAAGCGGACAAGCAAGGCTTCTCAGCAGGGAAGAGCTAGCGGAGCACGAAGATGTTGTCGCCGAGGCGACCAATCACCTAGGCCGGTTTAGAGACATACTCGATGGCCGCGCGGAGCCGCCCTCCGCGATCCCGTCTGTGGCCTAAGCTTTCTTATCGACTAAATCGTTCGAAGAGGGCGCAGGCTTTTCAGGCCAATTCTCACGCACCTTGACAACCCACCCTGGGTTGTCACGCTCGAAAAGCTTCGCTTGCTCGATGGACCGAACCAACCATCCAGATTCAACACGACGAAGCGAGCTTGACATAGGCAATCGACCTTCTTTCCCAACGAATCAATTTTATCATGTTTTGTTCCCGTGGTCGATTCGCGGCTTCGAACAAAGGATCTAGATTTGACCCCTCAGCCCAAAGATGCCGAGCTGTTCATCGGAATGGTCGCGCGACTTGGTGTCGACACTCAAGCTGCGGCTCAAGCAATCCAAAGCACCCTCAAGCGTTACAGATACAAAGTGACGGAAATCAAAGTCACGGATGCATTGAACGAGGTGCCCGAGTATTCTGCCTTGGACGAACTTCCTACAGAGGAGCGCTACGATAAGAGGATCGCAGCGTGCAATGATCTCAGAGCAAAAACCGGCGCCGCTGATATCATGGCTAGGTTCGCAATCTCACAAATCTGTGGAAGCCGGACCTTGGCTTCGGGGCAAGAAGACGCGAGGACAGCCCTCTTGGCGAGGAATGCCTTCGTCATCAACCAGTTGAAGAGAGAAGAAGAGAGCGATTTGCTCCGCTCGATCTACGGCGAGCATTACGTCCAAATATCATTCCATTCAGGCCCGGACCGGAGAGCACGCCAACTCTCCGACAAGATCGCCGATGATCACGCCGAGCAACCGCGCGCTGAAAATTGGCTGACCAAAGCCCGCGCGCTGATGGATAAGGATGACGCCTAGGAGGACTTGCCCTTCGGCCAGCGGGTCAGGGATGTCTTTCCTCTGTCGGACGTAGTGATCGATGCCAGTTCTCCGAAACTGCTGGCTGCGGGTCTCGAGCGCTTTTTTAGGGCGCTGTTTGGAGATCAAAGAGTTACGCCATCCCGAGAAGAATACGGGATGCAACTGGCGAACACTGCGTCTCTGCGATCAGCCGATTTGTCGCGTCAGGTTGGTGCGGCGATTCTCAATACAAGGTCGGAGATTCAGGCCTTGGGCTGCAATGAGGTGCCCAAGGCGCACGGCGGGACCTATTGGGAGGGCGATGAACCAGACAGCCGGGAGTTCCAGCTTGGGAAAGACAGCAACGACGAGAGGAAGAAGGAAATCTTGTTAGATGTGGCCGCCCGCATGGCGGATGCGGGGTTGCTGCAAGAGGAATACAAGGACGCGAAAAAGCTCAGAACGGCACTGTTCGATCGTCAAGACAACAAAATCAAAGATGCCCAAGTCATGGATTCTCTGGAATACGGGAGAACTGTCCATGCAGAAATGAATGCAATAACGGACGCTGCAAGAAATGGTCATGCGGTCAGAGATTGTGTTTTGTTTGTAAATACGTTTCCTTGCCATAATTGTGCCAAGCACATCGTCGCTGCAGGTTTAGATAGGGTCGTATATTTAAGACCGTATCCAAAAAGTTATGCCAGACAGCTGTTTAATGACAGTATTGCGATTGATCCAGATAGTGATCGACCGGACAAGGTCCAATTTATTCAGTTTGACGGAATAACCGGCCCCATATTCGAGCGAATTTTTTACAAAAAGCGCTGGAAGGTAGATGGGAAAGTTCCGCCGTTTGTTCAGCGGACAGCGTCGTTCGTGAGAAATACGCCTTTGCCAGCATACGATCAGATCGAGCGCGAAGTTTCTACGAGGCTCGGGACTCGCCTCATTGAAAAAGGCGTTCTCCCAGAACCTACGGCAGACGATACTCTCGCAATCGAGCGGGAGACTCCTCGCGAGGACCGACCCTCAGAACAGGTACCGCCCGCCGCCTAGTGCGCCTCGTCCCAGTTCTTCGCGGCCCGCGCGTCCACCACCAGCGGCACCGTCAACGCCACGGCGGGTTCGGCCGCGCCTTCCATGACGCGGCGGATGACCGGGATGGCGGTCTCGGCCAGGGCGTCGGGGCATTCGAAGACCAGTTCGTCGTGGACCTGGAGCAGCATCTTCACCTCTGAAAGCCCGGCGGCCTCCAGGGCGGCGGGCATGCGGATCATGGCGCGGCGGATGATGTCGGCGGCGGCGCCCTGTATGGGGGCGTTGATGGCGGCGCGTTCGCCGAACTGGCGTTCGGCGCCCGACTTCGAATGGATGGCCGGGATGTGGATGCGGCGGCCGAAGACGGTGGAGACGAAGCCCGCCGTTTTCACCTCGGCGCGGCCGGCCTCGCCCTGGTCGATGCCCAGCTGGGCGGCCAGGCCGAAGGCCGAGATGCCGTAGACGATGCCGAAGTTGATGGCCTTGGCGCGGCGGCGGGTCTCGGGGTCCATCTGGTCGACGGGGACGCCGAACATCTCGGAGGCGGTGGCGGTGTGGATGTCGATCCCGGCCTTGAAGGCGCGTTTCAGCTCGGGGATGTCGCCGATGTGGGCCAGAAGGCGCAGCTCGATCTGGCTGTAGTCGGCCGAGATCAGGACATGGCCGTCGCGGGCGATGAAGGCCTGACGGATCTGGCGGCCGGTCTCGGTCCGGATGGGGATGTTCTGAAGGTTGGGGTCGGAGGAGGCGAGGCGGCCGGTGGTGGCGGCGGCCAGCTGATAGCTGGTGTGGACGCGGTCGGTCTCGGGGTCCATGGCCGCGATAAGCGCGTCGGTGTAGGTGCCCTTGAGCTTCGAGAGCTGGCGCCAGTCGAGGATGGCGCGGGGCAGGGGGTGGGTCTCGGCCAGGGCCTCGAGCGTGGCGGCGCCGGTCTCCCACTGGCCCGAGGCGGTCTTCTTGCCGCCGGTCAGGTTGAGCTCGCCGAACAGGATGTCGCCGATCTGGCGGGGGGAGCCGATGTTGAAGGGGCGGCCGGCGATCTCGTGGGCCTCGGCCTCCAGCTCGGCCATTCTGAGGCCGAACTCCGAGGAGAGGCGGCGCAGGCGGTCGGGGTCGACGCGGACGCCGTCGCGCTCCATGTCGGCGAGCACGGCGGGGAGGGGGCGTTCCAGCGTCTCGTAGACCGTGGCCAGCCCCTCGGCCGCCAGCCGGGGCTTGAGGATGCGCCACAGCCTCAGGGTCACGTCCGCGTCCTCGGCCGCGTAGCAGGTCGCCGGCTTCAGCTCGACATGCTTGAAGCTCTTCTGGCTCTTGCCCGTCCCCGCCACGCTCTTGAACGGAATGGGGTCGTGCCCCAGATGCAGACGGCTGAGCTCGTCCATCCCGTGCCCGTGGAGCCCCCCCTCCAGCACGTACGAGATCAGCATGGTGTCGTCCGTCGGCGCCACCCGGATCCCCCGTCTGGCCATGACCGCCAGATCATACTTCCCGTTCTGCACGACCTTGAGGACCGAGGGGTCCTCCAGAATTATTTTTATCCGGGCCAAAACCGTGGGCTTGTCGAGCTGGGTCAGGGGCTCCCGGGCCTCCGCTTCCCCCCCGAAGTCGAGCCCTCCGGACCCGGCCATGGGCTCGTGCTCATGCGTCAGCGGGATGTAGCAGGCGTCGTTCGGCCCGATCGCCAGGCTGACCCCGCACAGCCCCGCGTGCGTCGCCGACAGGGCGTCCGTCTCGGTGTCGAAGCCCACGACCCCCGCCTCCGTCGCCCGCGCCAGAAACGCGTCCAGCTCCTCCAGAGTCTGGATGCAGCGGTAGGCCTCGGTGTCGAAGGCCTGCTTCTTCACGCCCTGAGGGATCGCCTGCGGCGCATACCGCGGAGAGATGACCGGGGCGGTCAGCGGCGCGGCCGGACGGGCAGGGGCGAAGGCGGATCGCTCATGGCCCTCGACCTTGCCGTCCCCGACCCGCTTCTGGAGCCCCCGGAACTCCATCGTCTCCAGAAAGGCCGACAGGGTCGCCGGGTCCGGATCGCGCATCCTGAAGTCGTCGATCGGCTCGGGCGCCGGGGCGTCGCAGGTCAGCTTGACCAGCTCCCGGCTGAGCAGGATCTGATCCCGGAAATTGATCAGGGTCTCGCGCCGTTTCGGCTGTTTGATCTCGGCCGCCCGCTCCAGAAGCGTGTCCAGATCGCCGTATTCGTCCAGCAGCTGGGCGGCGGTCTTGGGCCCGATCCCCGGCGCGCCCGGGACGTTGTCGACGCTGTCGCCGATCAGGGCCTGAAGGTCGATCATCTTGTCCGGCGTGACGCCGAACTTCTCCATCACGGCCTCTTCGGCCAGACGGCGATCTTTCATCGGATCCCACATGACGACCGAGGGGCCGATCAGCTGCATCAGGTCCTTGTCAGACGAGACGATGACACACTCCCCGCCTGCGTCCCGGACCCGACAGGCATAGGTGGCGATCAGGTCATCGGCCTCATAACCCGGCAGCTCAACGCAGTGGACGCCGAAGGCTGCGGTCGCCTCGCGCACCAGGGGGAACTGGGGAATCAGGTCCTCGGGCGGGGCCGAACGGTTGGCCTTGTACTGGTCGTAGAGGTCGTTGCGGAACGTCTTCTCGGAGTGGTCGAAGATGGCGGCCAGATGCGTGGGCCCATCTGCGCCCTTCATGTCCTTCAGCAGCTTCCACAGCATGTTGCAGTAGCCCTGCACCGCGCCGACCGGCAGCCCGTCGGACTTGCGGGTCAGGGGCGGCAGGGCGTGGTAGGCGCGAAAGATGTAGGCTGAGGCGTCGATCAGCCAGAGCCGGATCGGCGGGCCGTCCTGCGTGAGGGGGCGGTCGGTCTCGGGCGCGGCGAGGGTATCGGACATGGGTCGAACATAGGCGGGCGTTCGGCCTGCGTCACCGGGCGAAACGGGCCGGGAGTCAGAACTCCCGCCAGCTGTCGCCGGGGTCGCGTTCGTTCGGGCGGGCCGACTGCTGGCCCCAGGCGACCATCATCAGAAGCTTGTGGCTGCGGATACGGTACTCGCCGACCATGGGGGCGACGGCGCCCAGCGGCGCGCCCGTGCGCGCGTCGTAGACGAAGCCCGAGAACTCGGCGATCCCGACCCGGTCCCGGCGACTGTAGAAGCTGAGCTCCGGCAGGGAGACAACGTTGAAATTCTCGTTGATCGGCACGGCCAGCGGCGGCAGGCCGACGACCCGACGCATCTGCTCGAGCGACAGGGCGCCGGCGCGCAGTTCGAAGACGGCGTCCGCCTGTCCCTTGTCGTCGGCCAGGGCGAAACCGGCCTCCGACAGGGCGCCGCGCACCGCCGAAGTCGCATAGGCGGACCCCTCGCCCTGGAAGTAGCGGTTCTCGACGAAGACACGCGAGCCGGGCGGGATCGGCAGGCGCAGACCGTCGACGGCCCGGTCCGCCGCGCGCGCCATCAACAGTTGCTCCGTCGCCGTTCGGCCCGGATTGCTCTCCGAGGTCGAGGCGCAACCGACGAGCAGAAGCGCGACGAGGCCCGGCAGAACGAGGCGCATCACCAGGTCCCGGTATTGGGCATGGACAGCCACGGCTCGGCCGGCTCCTTCGGCGAACCTTCCTGCAGCAGTTCGATGGAGATGCCGTCCGGCGATTTGACGAAGGCCATGTTGCCGTCGCGCGGCGGGCGGTTGATCACCACCCCCCTGTCCATCAGCCGCTGGCAGGTCGCATAGATGTCGTCGACCTTGTAGGCGAGGTGACCGAAATTGCGGCCGCCCGTATAGACCTCGGGATCCCAGTTGTAAGTCAGCTCGACCTCGGGCGACCGCTCGGCGGCCGAGCGGTCCTTGTCCTTCGGTGCGGCCAGGAAGATGAGGGTGAAACGGCCCTTCTCATTCTCCATGCGGCGGACCTCCTCGAGGCCCAGCTGGGTCGTCCAGAAATACAGGGAGGCGTCCAGGTCGGCGACGCGGACCATGGTGTGCAGGTAGCGCATGAGAAAACCTCAGGCAGCGGCGTGGGGAAGGCCCGCCTTCTAGTCTGGAATCGTCAGCTTCCAAAGGCCGCTGAACCGCACTAAGCGTTACAGCAGCTACGTCCGTGCGCGAATTGTCGCAGGACGCGACCGTCGGCCAGGGGGGCGGGCGGGGCATCAGGGGACCTCGATCGCTCCATGGGATCGCTTACTCGCGCGAACGCCGCGCGCAACGCCG
This sequence comes from uncultured Brevundimonas sp., assembly GCA_946481405.1. The sequence goes on from CAMLNY010000031.1 coordinate 6,205, forward strand.
CCAAGGGCGCGGCCAAGGCCAACACCACCAAGGGTCAACAGATCGGCGAGGTCAGCCTCGGCGAACGGCTGAAGTACGGCTTCGACAAGTCGATGTCAGGCGGGGCCATGGCCCTCGTCGGCTGGCTGGGTCTGGTGACCCTGATCACCATCCTGTTCGCGGCGACCGTCCTGACCCTGACCCGCTGGGGTCCGGACGGCGGCTGGAGCTTCATCGAGGCCCTGTGGCAGTCGCTGATGCGGACCACCGACGCCGGCACCGTCGCCGGCGACGCAGGCTGGCCGTTCCGTGGGCTGAACCTGTTCGTCACCGCCATGGGCATCCTGGTCTTCTCGGCCCTGATCTCGGTCATCTCGGCCGGTCTGGACGCCAAGATCGAAGAGGCGCGCAAGGGCCGTTCGCGCGTCTTGGAGAGCGAGCACACCATCATCCTGAACTGGTCGGCCTCGATCTTCGACATCATCTCCGAACTGGTCATCGCCAACGAGAGCCGGAAGAACCCGCGCATCGTCATCATGGCCAATAAGGACAAGATCGAGATGGAGGACGAGATCGCCGACAAGGTCGAGGATCTCAAGAACACGCAGATCATCTGCCGCTCGGGCGATCCGACCGACCTGTTCGACCTGTCGATCGTCAACCCCCAGGCCTGTCGCTCGATCATCGTGGTTTCGCCCGAAGGCGTGGACGATCCCGACAGCCAGGTCATCAAGACGGTCCTGGCCCTGACCAACGATCCGAAGCGCCGCGAGGAGCGCTATCTGATCGCCGCCGAGCTGCGTGACGCCAGGAACGCCGAAGTCGCCCGCATCGTCGGCGGCGACGAGGTCCAGCTGGTGCTGGCCGACGACCTGATCTCGCGCATCGTGGTCCAGTCCAGCCGTCAGGCGGGCCTGTCGGCCGTCTATTCCGAGCTGCTCGATTTCGACGGCTGCGAAATCTACACGACCGAGCTGGAGGAACTGGTCGGCGTCACATACGGCGACGCCATCATGGGCTATGAGGACTCGGCCCTGATCGGCCTGCGCTATCCCGACGGCCGGGTGAAGATGAACCCGCCGATGGACGAGGTCATCACTGCCGGTTCGCGCGCGATCATCATCGCCGAGGACGACGCCTCCATCAAAATGACCCCCCTGCCGGACGAGGCCGTCGACGCCTCGGCCATGCGCAAGCCCAAGGCGGTGCGCCGCTCGGCCGAACGCACCCTGATCATCGGCTGGAATCGCCGCGGCCCGATGATCGCCTATGAGCTGTCGAAATACGTCAAGCCGGGTTCGCTGCTGACCGTGGCCGCCGACACCCCGGGCTTCGCCGAGGAAATCCGCTCGATGCCGCTCGGCTCGAAAAACATGAAGGTCGAGGCCAAGGTGATCGACACCAGCCATTCGGCGTCGATCGAGGCGCTGGACCCGGTCAGCTATGACTCCATCATGGTGCTGGGCTATTCGCCGGCGGCCACCGCCGAGCTGGCCGACTCCCGCACGCTCATCACCCTGCTGCATCTGCGCAAACTGTCCGAGCGGCTGGGCCAGCACATCTCGGTGGTGTCGGAGATGATCGACATCCGGAACCGCGAACTGGCCGAGGTCACCCGCGCCGACGACTTCGTGGTGTCCAACAAGCTGGTCTCCCTCATGCTCGCCCAGGCGTCTGAAAACGAATACCTGTCGTCGATCTTCGACGACCTGCTGGATGAGGACGGGTCCGAAATCTACATGCGCCCGGTCGGCGACTATGTGGACCTGTCGGGGCCGGTGACCTTCTACACCATCGCCGAGGCCGCCCGTCAGCGCGGCGAGACCGCCATCGGCTATCGCAGGAAGCGCGAGTCCGAGGACGACGACGGCCGCAACATGGGCGGCGTCGTGGTCAATCCGTCCAAGTCCGAGGCGCTGGACTATCTGCCGCTGCTGATAGGCGGTCTGCTGATGCTGCTGTTCTGCATCGAGCACCTGATCGCGCTCGGCCACCGGCGGATCGCCTTCCTCGGCGACCGCC